>CAZLHT010000038.1:0-9230 GCA_964559185.1 uncultured Natronomonas sp. | reverse complement strand
GCGCAGATGTACCGAGAGGTCGGCGAGCTCCTCATTGAAACGGACTACGACGAGGCCCACGACACTCTCGACGAGAAGGTCGACAGTCTCGAAATTCGCGCCGAGACGCTGAAAAAACAAGAAGAGCGCGTCCAGACGCAGTTCGAGAGCCTCCAGGAGGAACTCCAGCAGATGCTCCAGGGCGGCGCGGGTGGACCCGGCGGCGGTCCGATGGGTCCGGGCGGCCCCGGTGCCGGCGGCGACTGAGAATCCGGACGAACCCAACTTTTACGCCACCGTGACAAACGAAGACAACAACAGTTCTACGCCACCGTGACAAACGAAGACACAACCGGCACGCACGGGAAGCCGACCGACGAGGACGTCGTCGAAGCCGCCTCGGACGCGGCGGAGGGAGTCATCCTCTCGCGGTACAAACAGTCGAACGTAACCGACATGGACGTGACCGTCCGGTTCGAGGACGGGACGCTCGAGGTCGACGTCTACCTCGACGCCCCAGACGATCCCGGTCCCGAAGCGGTCGCGAGGGAGGCCGTCGAGGCGGCCGAAACGGCAGTCGACGAACTCTTTGCAGACGCCTAAGGCTACCCCGCGAGCAGAAAAATCAGAAGGCTCACCGCGACCGCGGCGACGACGACGAAACAGAGCAGCGCGCCGCCGATTCGGACCATCGCATTCGCCGTCGCGGCCAGCGCTTCGGTTCGGTCGGTCCCGAAGACCGTCACCTCCGTGCGCTCGGTCGCCACCCCCGCTTCGACGGGTTCGAGATCCCGCTCGGCTTCCTCGACGAGATCGACGACGAGTTCGACGAGCCGTTCGCTCTCGATCGCGCGCCCGACCTGATTCGCCGCCGAGACGGTGTTGACGACGTGTGTATCGGTCGTCATGACCTCGGCTTCGTCGGCGTCGATCGCGTCGAGGATCGCCGATCTGAGGCCGCAATTCATGTTGTTGCCGTCGACGAGCGCGTAGACGGTTCGTCTCCCATCGACCTCGAAGACGGCCACCCGGACGCCGAGCGGGCCGATACCCTCATCGGGCGTCCAGTCGGTCTCGTCCCAGGCTACCCCGACCGAGAGCGGGGCTTGATCGGCAGTTACTAGCCGGCTCGCCAATCGGCCAGCGGCCGCCATGAGATCGAACGAGCGGCGCGATCCGGGATCGATGCGATAGGAGCCATCGATGTTCTGCCCGTCGTTACAGTTGTGCGCGTCGACGAACATCACTTCCCGAAGGCCGGTGGTTCGAGCCTCGGCACCGACCGAGAGACCGACGGAATACGCGATATCGTCGGCCGGTTCGGGCGCGTGGGTCGCCACCAACAGCGCGTCGTCGCCGATGGCCTGTCCGAACATCGTCGAGTCATCGACCCGTTGGCGGTCGCCATGCGTCGCGAGGCGGCCGTATTCGATGCGATCTTCTGCCCGTTCGGCGGCTTTGAGAAGCGTGTCGACCTCGCGTTCGCTGACCAGATTGAAATCGTGGCCGGCGGCCGCGTGTGGTGCAAACGCGAGTCCGTCCGCCGACGCCGCGATTCGTTCGGGAAGGTTTCCACCGCCGATCTCGCCCATCGGGCCGGGGTGGACCGTGGGGACGACGAACCGTGCCTTCTCGGTTCCGTCGAGCCGTCGGATCGAGAGAACGGTCACCGGTACGATCGCCGATTCGCCCAACTCTTCGAAGAACGCCTCCAGTTCATCCGAGCCCGCCGCGGTGTGGCCGACGAACCCCCGGACGAACTCGAGAACGGAGACGCCGAGTCCTCGCCGCCACGGTCGGTCGATCGTGCGAAGGAATATCCACACCCCGGCGGCGTAGACCGCACAGAGCGTGGTTAACAGAGCAAAATCGGACGGCCGAACGACGAGCAGTTCGGAGGTCGAGGCCGAGAGACCGACCGAGGGTACTCCCGTCGAGAGATACCCAATGGTCCCACCGTACAGGAACCCGAGCATCGCCGCGGCGACGGTCTGGACGCTCGCGGCGACCGTCGCGATCGGCAACGAGCGTCGCGAGACGGCGGCGATAACGAACAGTCGAAACGCGAAGATGGCCGCTAGCGCGACGATAAGCGTATCCGTGACGAGCGATTGTCCGGCGTCGGTGACGGCGACGACCGCCGCCGCGGCGACGAGAAGGACGACGACGACGACCTCGCAGACGAACGCGAGCAGCGCCGATCGGTTGTACGTGAACTGTCCGCCGAGCGCGCGGTCGATCGGCGGTGTCAAAAACGCCGCAGCGACAGCCGGTAGCCCGACGTAAACCATCCCCCGGTAGGCGTCGTCGAGGAGGAACTGCGAATCGAAGGCGGCTACACCGACGGCGGCGGCGACGAACAGGGTGAAAAACAGGCTGGCCGACCAGTCCGGTGCGCGGAAGACGAATCGCGACAGCGCGGCCAGGTCGGCCTGTGTGCGCGTCATTACTCCGGCTGGATGCTCGTCCCGGTTAAATAGCTCGGGATCGGCTCACCTCGATACGCTCCCGTCGACGGTACCGCCCGCGTGGGATCGTCTTGGGCCACTCCGTAAGATCAGGTCGGTGGACTTAGTACGACGGCGACGAAAGAAAGCCGGTATGAACGTCGCTGACGCGATGACGCCACGGTCGGAGGTAATCACCGTCGAGATTCCCGGAACGCGAGATGACGTTCTCGAGTACCTACAGGAGTGGGGATTCTCCTCGGTACCGGTCATCAAGACGGACGACGACGGCGAACAGTTCAGGGGACTCATCACCCGCGAGTCGCTCATCGAGCACCCGGACGAGGACCAGCTGGCGCTCCTCGTTCGGGAGGTCCCGACGATCGCCCCCTCCGCGACGCTGACCGAACTCGCAGAACTCATCGTCGGCTCCGCCGAGCGCCGCGTCCCCGTCGTCGAGGACGACGCTCTCGTCGGGATCGTGACGGTCACGGATATCGTCCGGGCGCTCGCCGAGGGCGAACGGGACGGCGATACCGAGGTCGGCGGGCTGGCGACGCGTTTCGTCAACACGGTGTATCAGGGGACGCCGCTGCCTGTCGCGGAACGGGAGCTTTCCTATGCGAACGTTCCGTACGCGGTCGTACTGGACGACGACGGCAGACAGACCGGAATCCTCACCGAGGTCGACATCATCGAGGTGGCCCGGGTCGTTCAGGGCGAGTCCGATCCCGGCGACGCCGTCGCAAACCAGGACGACGAGTGGATGTGGGAGGGAATCAAGGCGGTCGGTAGCCGCTCGATCCCGACGCTGAACGTCGAGATCCCCTCGACACCCGTCTCGGAGTTCATGACAGAGACTCTCGTGACCGTCCCGAAGCGTCGGACTACGCGCGAAACCGCCCAGCTGATGGTCTCGAACGACATCGAGCAGATCCCCCTGCTCTCCGGCGACGAACTTGTCGGGATCGTCCGGGATATCGACCTTCTGGAGGCGCTGGTATGAGTGAGGCGCGAGATCTCGCCGAACTCGCGAAACGCCGTGGCTTCTTTTTCCCGTCGAACGAGCCCTACGGGGGCACCGCCGGGTTTTACACCTACGGTCCGGAGGGTGCCGCGCTCAAACGGAACGTAGAGGGCGTCTGGCGCGATCTCTTCATCCGCGAACTCGACAACATGGAACTCGAATCGCCGACGATCATGCCCGAGGCTGTCTTCGAGGCTTCCGGACACCTCGAGGGGTTCGACGACATGATCATCGAGTGCGGCGAGTGCGGCGCGACGCACCGGGCCGATCACCTCGTCGAGGACGCCGTCGAAAGCGTCGAGGACGCCGAGGCGATCGGAATCGACGGGGTCGCCGAGCTCGTCGCCGAGCACGACATCGTCTGTCCGTCCTGCGGGGCCCCCCTCGCCGAGGAACCGGTCGAGGAGTTCAACCTCATGTTCGGGACGAACATCGGCCCCGGATCGGGATCGCCGGGATATCTCCGCCCCGAGACGGCGCAGGGTATCTTCGTCGAGTTCCCCCGGTTGAAGGAGTACGCCCGAAACACGCTCCCGTTCGGCGTCGCCCAGATCGGCCGGGCGTACCGAAACGAGATCTCCCCACGGCGGGCGCTCGTCCGGGTTCGGGAGTTCACCCAGGCCGAACTCGAACACTTCATCGATCCCGAACACGACGAGCCGCCGATAGAGCGCGTCGTTGACGTCGAACTTCCGCTGTACTCCGCGCCGGCCCAGCGGGAAGCGGAGGGTGACGTCGAGTACCACACCGTCGGTTCGGCGCTGGAGGCGGGCATTATCGAAAGCGGATGGGTCGGCTACTACCTCGGCCGCTCGATGGCGTTTTACGAGCGGATCGGGATCGATATGGACCGGTTCCGCTACCGACAGCACCTCGCCGGCGAGCGTGCACACTACGCCGCCGACTGCTGGGACGCCGAAACCGAACTCGGCGGCAACTGGATCGAGGTCACCGGTTTTGCCTATCGGTCGGATTACGATCTCTCGAAACACGGCGAGTACGCCGAGGACTCGTTCACTATCTTCCGGCAGTACGACGAACCCCGAACCGTCGAACGCGCCGTCGTCGAACCCGACATGAGTTATCTCGGACCCGAGTTCGGCGGCGACGCGGCCGCCATCGCGGCCGAGCTCGAATCGCTCGCCGGACGGGATCGATCCGCCTTCGAGGGCGATTCTGTCTCCGTCGATATCGACGGGGAAACGTACACCGTTCCGGTCGAGGTAACGGGATTCGCCGTCGAAGAACAGACCGAAGCCGGCGAGCACATCACGCCCCACGTCGTCGAACCCTCCTTCGGAATCGATCGAATCGTCTACAGCGTGTTGATACACGCCCACGGAACCGACACCGTCGACGACGAGACGCGCTCGTTCCTCCAGTTTCGGGCCGAACTCGCCCCCACGACGGTCGCGGTCGTGCCGTTGATGGCCAAAGACGGCCTCGACGACCGCGCTCGAACGATCGCCGATCGGCTCCGATCCGAGGGGTTCGAGGTCGCATACGACGACTCCGGTAACATCGGGCGTCGGTACCGGAGACAGGACGAAGTCGGTACGCCCTACTGTGTGACCGTCGACTACGACACGCTCGAGGACGACACCGTAACCGTCCGAGAGCGGGACTCGACCGACCAGCGACGAATCTCCATCGATGATCTTCCGGCCACAATCGGTCGACTCGTCGCCGGCGACGCGCTTTCGGGGCTGTAAGACTCGTCGTCTCTCCGATCGATTCACCGTCTCTCGGACCTGTACCTTTTATTTCATCCGGTGTGAACCGTTGCGCATGACAATCTATGAATCGGACTTGCCGGGCGTCGGCAAGAAGTTCGAGATCGACCTCGACGACGATTCGACACTCGTCATCGTCATCCACAACACGGGAAAGCGGGAGGTATTCCTTCGGGAGGGCGAGGCAGACTCTGCGAAACTGTTCGAGATGACGGACCAGATGGCCCGACAGATCGGTTCGATACTCGAGGGGGCGTACTTTCAGCCGATCGCGACCGACACGACCGAGACGATGCTGGACGACGATTCGCTGATAGAGTGGATCAAGGTGGTCGAAGACTCCGAACTCGTGGGGCGGACGCTCGAAGCGATCGATTTCCGGAACGTAACGGGTGCGTCCGTCGTCGCGATCCAGCGCGAGGAGGACACCGAATCGAACCCCGGGCCGAACACGGTTATCGAAGCCGGCGATACACTGATCATTCTCGGCCAGAGAGAGACGTGTCGACGGGTCGAATCGCTCGCCGGTGGTGAGTCGATAGACGAGAACGGGACTGACGGGGACGGGGACGCCGCCTGACGCATGGCGGAGATACTGCTCGAGATGGGGTTGATGCTCGCGTCGCTCGCCGTCGCCGGAACCGTTGCACAGCGGATCGGTCAGTCCGTCATCCCGTTTTACATCGTCTCCGGAATCGTCATGAGTCCGTCCGTGCTCGGACGGACCGACTACCCTCCCGTATCCGGCTACGCCATCGAACTGCAGGAGTACATCACGCTTCTCGCGGAGCTCGGGATCGTCTTCTTGCTATTTTTTCTGGGTCTCGAGTTCAGTCTCGACCGGCTTCTCGAATCCCGCGAGAAGATCGGCAAATCCGGAACGCTCGATTTGCTCGTAAACCTGCCCGCAGGGATCCTCATCGGTATCGCCCTCGGCTGGTCGATCCTCGAAGCGTTCGTTCTCGGAGGGATAGTCTACATCTCCTCGTCGGCCGTCATTACCAAATCGCTGATCGACCTGGGCTGGATCGCGAACGACGAGGCCAGTCCCATGCTCGGAACGCTCGTCTACGAGGATCTGTTCATCGCGTTCTATCTGGCCGTTCTCTCGGCCGTGCTCTTGGGTGGCGGCGAACTGTCGGCGATCGCCACCGATGTCGCCGTCGCGATGGTGTTCTTGCTCGCGCTCGTGAGTGCGGTTTATTTCGGCTCGTCGTACTTCGGACGGTTCTTGGATACCGATTCGAACGAAATGTTCGTACTGCGTGCGGTCGCGATCACGGTTCTCGTCGCCGGCTTCGCGCTCGCGATCGGTGTCAGCGAAGCCGTCGCCGCCTTCTTTATCGGAATGGGGTTCTCGGGGACGGACCATCTCCACGATCTCGAACACCGGCTCATCCCGATTCGGGACGTCTTTGCCGCGGTGTTTTTCTTCTGGATCGGACTTCGGACCGATCCGGCGGTGTTTCCCGCGGTCGCCGGAATAATCGCACTGTTGGTTCTCGTGACGACGCCGACAAAACTCGTGACCGGCTTCCTCAGCGGTCGGTTCTACGGCCTCGACGATCGGCGTAACGTCCGTGTCGGCTGTGGGATGGTGACCCGCGGCGAGTTCTCGCTCATCATCGCGGCTATCGCTGCGGATTCGGTCATCGGTGGGACCGTCCTCGCGGACATCATCCCCGCCGTAGCGGTCGGATACGTTCTCGTGATGAGCGTTCTCGGGACGATGCTCATGCAGCACTCAGGGCTCCTTGAGCAATTCGTCGTCGACGAACCGTCCGAGGTCGCGGCGGACTGATCTCGATTTCGAGAGCCTTCGCTTTCGGCACGGTTGGCGAACAGGCGATATTTTCCCTCGACAGCCCTCGAATCGGACTGGTCCCCCGGCGGACTGCCGACGATCGTTCAGGTCACGAGGGTGTCTGCCCTCGTATTCGCATATAAACTCCGGGGCCGCCATTTCACTTTCACCTCGGCGGCCGAACCCTTATACGGCGAAGCGACGAATCGGTTCGTAGATGGCGACAGCCCCCGGGAACTCCGAGTACGTCGAGGGGCCGCTTCTGGTCGAGGAGCTGCTCGAAAAGCGGCGCTATCAGCTCCGGCTGACCGAAACCGCCCGATCGGATCACACGCTCGTCTGTTTGCCCACGGGCCTCGGAAAGACGGCCGTCAGTCTGCTCGTGACGGCCCACCGGCTGGCCGAACACGGCGGGATGTCGCTTCTTCTCGCCCCCACGAAACCGCTCGTCCAGCAACACGCCGCGTTCTATCGGGAGGCGCTGACGATCGACGACGAGGAAATCGTCGTCTTCACCGGCGATGTCCGCCCGGACGATCGAGCCGAGTTGTGGGACTCCTCTCGGGTCGTCTGTGCGACGCCGCAGGTCATAGAAAACGACCTCGTCGGCAATCGCGTGTCACTTTCGGACGTGACACATCTCACGTTCGACGAATGTCACCGCGCGACGGGAAACTACGCGTACAACTACATCGCCGATCGGTATCACGCCGATGCCGTCACCCCGCTCGTGACCGGAATGAGCGCCTCGCCGGGTGGCGATAAATCCGAGATCCTCACCGTCTGCGACAACCTCGGGCTCCGGGACGTCGCGGTGATGACTGAATCCGACGCCGACGTGGCGGAACACACCTACCGGACCGACGTCGAGTGGGAGCACGTCGAACTCCCCGAGACGGTGATCGAGATCCGTGACGCGCTCAACGACGTGATCGGTGAACGGCTTGACAAACTGAAGCAACTCGGCGTGACGAATTCGACGGATCCCAACATGTCCCAATCGCAGTTGAACGCGATGCGGGCGAAACTTCAGGAACTCATCAACAACGACGACGGCGACGGCTACGAGGGAATGAGTGCGCACGCCGAGATCATGAAGCTTCGACGAGCCGTCGAGTTGGTCGAAAC
This sequence comes from uncultured Natronomonas sp., assembly GCA_964559185.1. Lineage (GTDB taxonomy): Archaea > Halobacteriota > Halobacteria > Halobacteriales > Haloarculaceae > Natronomonas. Next base: position 1,112 of record CAZLHT010000038.1, on the reverse strand, counting down.
CCAGAGTGTCGAGTCGCTACGTCGGTACTTCGAGCGCCAGCGCGAGGACGCCAAATCGTCCGGGGCGTCCAAGGCCAGCCAGCGGTTCGTCAGCGATCCCCGCGTCAAGGAGGCGATGCGACGGGCCGAGACGTTCGACGACCTCCACCCGAAGTTCCGCCGGACCCGAATTCTGCTCGCGCAGACGCTCGGTATCGAGGCCGGTGAGCGGGTCATCGTCTTCACCGAATCCCGGGACACCGCCGAGACGCTGACCGCGTTCCTCGGTGAGCACTTTCAGACCCGTCGCTTCGTCGGTCAGGGCGACAGGGAGGGCTCCGACGGGATGACCCAGACCGAACAGAAGGAGACGCTCGACTCCTTCCGGGCGGGCGAGTTTGAGGTGCTGGTTTCGACCTCCGTCGCCGAGGAGGGTCTCGACGTGCCGGACGTCGATCTCGTCCTCTTTTACGAACCGGTGCCGAAGGGAATCCGCTCGATCCAGCGGAAGGGCCGAACCGGCCGGGCAAGCGACGGCCGCGTCGTCGTCTTGCTTGCAGAGGACACCCGGGACGAGGCGTTCTTCTGGATGTCGAGAAACGAGGAAAAGCGAATGGAGGAGGAGCTCCGGAAACTCAAAACGCTCGAGGGAGAGATCGAATCCGAGATCGCCGAACAGGCCGGTCTCGAAGCCTACGAAGACGTGGAATCCGACGAAGATCGTTCGGTCGATCGAGCGTTCGCCGATGGATCGGACCGCGCCGACCCCACGAGAACGACCGCCGAGTCCGACGATGGTACATCGGGAAGCACCGATTCCGACGACGATAGTTCCGACACGTCGTCGGGTCGCACGGGTCGATCCGGACAGGCTGGTTTGACCGATTTCGCCGGCGAGACCGACGGCGATTCGGAAAGTAGGGCCTCCCCGAGCGAACCCGAGGACGCAGTTCTCGCGGAAGCCGTCCCGGACGGCGAAACCGTCGAAATCGTCACCGATCAGCGCGAGCTCGACTCCCACATCGCTCGCGATCTCTCGACACGTGAGGGGATCGAAACGCGGCTAGAAACGCTCGCCGTCGGCGAATACGTCATCTATGTTCGGTTAGTCGACGAGAGAAAGGAGGACGACG
>CAZLHT010000037.1:0-9362 GCA_964559185.1 uncultured Natronomonas sp. | reverse complement strand
GGACGTTCCCCAGGTCGACGCGGACGGGCTCCTGGCCCTCCTTGTCGCCGATGTCCGTCTCGATCGACTCCTTCTCGTCGACGACCCGTTGCATGCCGCGTTCGAGAAAGTTGTTAAACGATCGGAAGTGATGCTCCGCCAGTCGTTCCCGAGAGAAGTACTCCCGCGAAATCGCGCGTCGATCCTCTCTGTTCATTCTATCACCAGTCGGTACACAATCGCCTCATCTGTCGTTCGCGAATCGCGGACGATTTTCACCACGTCGCCGACGTTCGCATCCTCGGGCAGCGCGGCGTCGCGTCGGTGTATCTTCGGTAGGTCTGTGCGTCTGATGTCGTACTCCGTGAGCACGTCCTCGACGGTGTCCCGATCGAGAACCGTGTGCTCCGGAACCAGGGTGTGTTGGCTTACGTCTACCATGAGTTTGGCTGGCCGGGGAAAGAAGCTGTCACGAGATACTACAGCGTGCTATATGCGCGAGGGATTTAAGGATTGCCAAATCGGACGGCCACGGCTATCCGTCCCACCTTTCGTGCAGGACGGAGCTGCTCGTGATCAAAGCTTCGGCCGCATCGCATAAAAATCCTTGCGTAGACGGGTCCACGATCCTATTAGGGGGTTCTCGGTCGACTCACAGTTCGCGTTCGGTGTCTCGACTCACAGTACGTGTTCGGTGTCGTACGATCCCAACACGCGAACCCACCCGTGCGCCGCAATCTCCTCGAGTTCGTCGATGGCCTCCTGCGCTCGATCCTCGTAGAGGCCGGCGGCGAAGTCGATGTGGAAGACGTAATCGCCGAGCCGTTCACCGCTCGGACGGGATTCGACACGGGAGAGGTTGATGTCACGCTCGGCGAACGGTTCGAGCATCTCGAGAAGTAGTCCGGGGAAGTTCGTGTTCGGGTAGATGATCACCGTGCTCTTTCCGCCACCGTCGGCGCGCTCCGATTCCGGCGCAAGCACGACGAAACGGGTCGCGTTCGAGGTGCTATCCTGAATATCTCTCGCGAGCACTTGCAGATCCTCGCCTGCGGTTTCGGGGTGGCCGATCGCCGCCACCGAGGGATCCTCGCGGGCGTGTTCGACCCCTCGGGCCGTCGAGGCCACAGCCTCGGTCTTCGTGCTCGGGTACTCTCGGTTCAGAAATTCCCGACACTGAGCGAGCGCCTGGGGATGGCTCGTGACGGTCTCGAACTCCCCGGTCTGGGCCATCAGCGCGTGTTTGATCGGCGTGACGATCTCGCGGACCACGGCGACGTTTCGGTCCGCCAGCGCGTCAAGCGACTCGGTCACCGACCCCTCGATGCTGTTCTCGATCGGAACGACGCCGCGCTCGTACTCGCCGCCGGCGACCCCTTCGACGATCCCCGTCACCGATTCGACGAATTCGATGTCGTCGCTCACCGATTTCGCCGCGCGGTGTGAGTACGTTCCCGCCGGACCGAGCGTGAGGACTCTCATCGCCGTCCGGTAGACCGCGGGCGTTTAAAAGGAGTGGGGTGCCACGTCGCGAGCACGCCGACAGCCGAACCGTTATCCCGCCGACCCGCCGTATTTGGGTATGGAACTCTCTGTCGTCGACCTCTCGCCGATCCCCGATGGCGGCACTGCGACCGATGCCTACGCGAACACCGTCGAGATCGCGCGACGGGCCGAACGACTCGGTTACACGCGCGTCTGGGTGGCGGAACACCACGGTCGGGCCGAACGACTCGCCGGCACGACCCCCGAGGTGTTGCTCGGGCGGCTCGCGGGCGCGACCGACACGATCAGGCTTGGTTCGGGGGCCGTCCTCCTCAACAACTACAGCCCGTTCAAGGTCGCAGAGGTCTTCGGCGCGCTCGACGCGCTCGCGCCGGGTCGGATCGACGCCGGTCTGGGCCGAGCGAACGGTTCGCCGGCGGTGGATCGCGCGCTCGGGACCGAGCGGTACGTAGAGACCCCCGACGAGGATCACCGAGCGAAGATCGAAGCCGTCGTCAATCACCTTTACGACGACTATCCTCACGAGCACGCCTACGGCGACCTGTCGATCCCGCGTTCGGACGGGGAGACCCCCAGGCCGTGGGTGCTCGGATCGAGCCCCTCCAGCGCCGCGATCGCGGCCGAACTCGGCCTTCGTTACTGTTTCGCCGCGTTCATCCGCCCGCAGTTCGCCGAGCATGCCTTCGAGGAGTACAACGAGTCGTTCGCACCGTCGCAGCTGGCCGGCAGCGTCGACAAACCGCAGGGTATGATCGCCGTCAACGCGATCTGTGCGGGGACCGACGAAGATGCGGCGCGGCTTCGGGCGGTCTCGGAGGCCGCGTACAAACGCCGACGGCGCGGCGTCGACGGCGTCCCCACCGTCGAGGAAGCGATCGACGAACTCGGGAGCGTCCCGAAGCCGACGCCCGGGACGCTCGCCGCCGAGGAGTGGCCACGGGCGCTCTCCGGAAGCCCGGAGACGCTCGCCGGACTGTTGACACAGCTCGCCGATCGCGTCGGCGTCGAGGAAGTGATGATCCAACAGACGGTTCGCGAGCACGAGCACGCGCTACGATCGCACGAACTGTTGGCCGACGGCGTCGGCCTCGCCGGGAGACACAACCCCCATTTATAATCAATCTTTATATAACAGGGTAGTTATTGGTTATATAATATGCCCGGACCGATCGTCTCGGCGATCGCCTCGCTGATTATCCCCGGTTTAGGACAGCTCCTGAATAAGAAATTTCTCCGGGGTGGCGGACTCATCGCCCTCTGGCTCGTGAGCAGCGCCGTTGTCAGCGTGATAGCGTTGACCGCCTACATTTTCGTCCATTTACTGTTCATGCTCGTGACCGCGATCGACGCCTTCAGGGTAGCGAAATCGGTTATATAGCGCGATCATAACCTGGTTCGAAAACCTCTTTAACATGTCACTTTTCAGGATAAACACTTTTAAGATGGCCCTAATTGTTCGATATATGTCATCAGATGCGACCGGGGCGAACGTGGACGTTGAGGATATAACACTCCTCGAAGGAGAGAAAGTGCTCGAAAGCGTCCGACCGTCGTGGATAAACTGGCTGTTGCTGCTCGCGATCGCCGGAATCGTCGGGTTGCTCGGGTTGCTCGTCCTTGTGGGCGGAGAGATCGGCGGGCTCGTACTACTCGTGCTGGGCGGACTGCTCGTCGGGTACGTCCGGGTGGCCCGAGCACGAAGTCGGTACATCGTGACCAACCAGCGCGTCAAAAAGCGGGTCGGGCTGGCCCGTAAATCGACCGGCGAAACCCGGATCGCGAAGATCCGAGGGCTGTCGACAGACCAGGGGCTCTTCGAACGGCTGTTCGGGAAGGGAAGCGTCTCGATCGATAGCGGGGCGGCGAGCGGGCGGCTCGGGATCAAAGGCGTCCCGAACCACGACGATCTGGCGAACACGATCAGGGAACAGCAGCGTCGCATCGAGAACGACGAATGAGGCGACGGTCCCGTCGCCGCTATCGAACGAGCTGACTCCGCCTCCGTTATCGGTTCAGCGTGTGCACCGCCTCACCGCGGGCGTTCGCCGCGGCCTCGCCGACCGCTTCCGACAGGGTCGGGTGGGTGTGGATCGTCGCGGCGATGTCCTCCAGCCGTGCGCCCATCTCGATCGCGAGTCCGACCTCGGCGATCAACTCCGAGGCGTTCGGTGCGACGATCCGCGCGCCGAGGATGAACTCCGTCTCGCCGTCGGCGACAATTCGCACGAAGCCCTCGTTGTCCCCGAGGGTGAGCGCCCGTCCCGATCCCGTCAGTCCCATCTCACCGACGACCGGATCAAAACCCTCCGATTCGGCCTCCTCGGCGCTCAATCCCACGGTGCCGATTTCGGGATCGGTGAAGACCGCTGCCGGGATCGCCTGCTGATCGAGCCGCGTCGGCTCACCGGCGATGACCTCGGCGGCGACGTGGCCCTCTCGGTAGGCTTTGTGCGCCAACATCGGCGCGCCGGCCACGTCGCCGACGGCGTGGATATGCTCGACGTCGGTTCGTGTCGTATCGTCCGTCTCGAGCACTCCTCGATCGTTCGGTTCGAGGCCGGCCGACTCGACGTTGCAGGTATCGGAGGCCGCCCGTCGGCCGACGGCGACGAGGACGCGCTCGGCGGTGTACTCGCTCTCTTCGCCGTCTTCGGTCTCGGTCGTGACGCACGCGGCGGCGGCCTTCTCGGTCCACCCCTGCGCCGCCTCGCCGAAGTGAAAGTCGATCCCGAGGTCCTCCGCGCGTGTTCTGACCGTCCGGGTGATGTCATCGTCGTAGCCGGGAAGGATGTCCTCGAGCATCTCGACGACGGTCACGTTCGTCCCGAGCTTCGCGAGCATCGTGGACAGCTCTATGCCGATGTAGCCGCCCCCGACGACGAGGACGGATTCCGGCATCGATTCGAGCGAAAGGACGTCGCTCGAGGAGAGGATGCGCTCGCCGTCGAACTCAAGTCCCGGAAGCTCGATCGGCCGGCTCCCCGTCGCGACGATCGCGTGTTCGAACTCGATTGATTCGCTGCCTTGGCCCTCTCCCCCGTGGACGACCCTGGCCGTGTTCGCGTCCGCGAATTCCGCTCGACCGGGGACGAGGTTCACTCCGTTGGCCTTACAGAGCTTCTCGACGCCGCCGGTCAGCTGGTCGACGACGTCGTCCTTCCACTTGATCATCCCCCGGACGTCGACGTCGGCGCGGGCGTGCAGCCCCATCGATTCGGCGTGTTCGACCTCGTGGGCGAGGTCGCTCACGTGGATCAGTGCCTTCGAGGGGATGCACCCCTCGTTGAGACACGTTCCGCCGTAGGCGTCTGCCTCAACGAGTGTCACGTCCAGATCCAGCTGACCGGCCCTGATCGCGGCCACGTAGCCGCCCGGTCCGCCGCCGATTACCAGTACGTCCGTCCCGGTTGCGATGTCTCCGACGACCATTAGTGTTCGTTGTCGATCACACGCGCCCCGGGGTTAAAAACTGTCGTAGCGCGGTTCGACCGAGTTCGAAGCGCCCCCCGTATCGACTCACGCTTCCTGTCCGCCGACCGATTCGCGTTCGACCTGGAACCCCTCGAGATCGACGGTGATCCGGTCCGTGACCGTCGTGAATGCCTCGTAGTGATCGCCGCCGGGGTCGATTTGCGTGCGGCTCTCGATGAGCCCGGCCTTTCGAAGGGCGTTGAGCCGCCGGTAGACGGTCGGCAACGAGTAGCCGGTTACCTCCGAGATTTCCCTCGCGCTCCGCTCGGCGTCGTTAAGCACCCGACAGCAGTGCCGCGTTTTCTTGTCGCCGAGCGCGTCGAGGACGTCGTTCGCGGTTTCGTCGCCCGCCCGCTCGATCGCCCGCTCGACCGTCTCGAGAAGTTCCAATCTGTCGACGGGTTTGACGACGTACTCGTCGAACGGCAGTTCCACCATCCCCTCATCCGGTTCGACGGCGGTGACCATCACGACCGGACACTCGTGGCCGTCCTCACGGAGCCGTTCCAGAACCTCGTCACCGGGTAGTTCGGGCATCCGTCGGTCGAGCAACACGACGTCGACCGTCTCGTCGAACGCCTCAATCGCTTGCTTCCCCCCGTAGGCGCTTCGGGTCGCGTACCGCCCCTCGAACCACATCTCGTAGATCTCGACGAGATCTCGCTCGTCGTCGACGAGCAGTACCGTCGCGTTTTCCTCCACCATCAACGACCCGTATATCTCTGGGAACCGTCATAACTGTTTTGTATTCTGTATTCGTGATATTCAGTAGCCCAACAGCCCAAACACTCCGAGGTCGCCTCCGCCGCCCTGCATCTGTTTCATCATCCGTTGCATGTCGCCGTCGCCCATCCCCTGGAACTGTTTCATCATCCGGTTCATCATCTTGTGCTGTTCGAGCAGTTCCCGAACCGTCTCCTCGTCTTTGCCCGATCCGCGGGCGATGCGCTCGATCTGACTCTGTCCAATCGCGCGCGGGTGTTCGAGTTCGGCGTCGGTCATCGAGTCCATGATCACCTCGAAGTCCCGGAGCCGATCCTGGGTCACGTCCATCGCGTCGTCGGGGAGTTGGTCCTTGATCCCCCCGCCGAGGCCGGGGATCATATCGAGCACCTGATCGAGCGGTCCCATCCGGTTCATCGCGTTCATCTGCTTTCGCATGTCGTTCAGGGTGAACTCCCCCTTCAGCAGGTCCTCGGGGTCCCAATCCTCTTCGGCCTGCGTTTCGGCCATCGCGCGTTCGACGCGTTGGGAGAGCTGTTTGAGATCGCCCATCCCCAACAGTCGGGAGATGAACCCCGACGCCTCGAACCGCTCTATATCGCCAACCTCCTCGCCGGTTCCGAGGAAGGCGATCGAGGAGCCGGTCTGATCGACCGCGGCGAGGGCGCCCCCGCCCTTCGCCGTCCCGTCGAGTTTCGTGATCACGACGCCGTCGATGCCGACCGAGTCGTGGAACCGCTCGGCCTGCTCTTTGGCTCCCTGTCCGATCGCGGCGTCTAACACGAGCAGGTTCCGGTCCGGATCGACGGCCGATTCGATCTCTTCGAGTTCGTCGATGAGGTCGGCTTCGAGTGCATGGCGTCCCGCCGTGTCGACGATGTGGACGTCGGCGTCGGCCGTCGCTTCGAGACCCTTTCGGGCGATGTCGACAGGGTCGTCGTTGTCGGGGTCGCCGTAGAAATCGACCTCCGCCCGCTCGCACATCTCCTTGGCCTGCTCGTAGGCACCGGGACGGAACGTGTCGGTCTGGATCACGGCGGGTCGAAGGCCCTTCTTCGAGAACCACCACGCCATCTTCGCGGCGCTCGTCGTCTTTCCCGACCCCTGCAACCCGGCGAGTACGATCGTCTGCGACTCAAGCGGCAGGTCGGTCGACTCGCCGACGAGTTCGACCATCTCCTCGTAGACGATCTTGAGGACGTGATCGCGAGCGGTCGTCCCGGCCGGCGGATCCTCGTCCAACGCGCGTCCTCTGATCGAGTCCGACAGGTCCATCACGAGCGAAACGTCGACGTCGGCCGAGAGCAACGATCGCTGGATCTCCTTGACGATCTCCTCGACGTCGGCCTCCGAGAGGGTCGTCTTGCCCTGTAGTTTGTCGAGCGTTCCCCGAAGGGAACTGCCCAGGTCGTCGAGTACCATTTGTCGGCCGTAGAGGGTCCAGCCTAAAGGCTCTGTTCGTCCCGTCGCGCAACCGAGTCCGGTTTCGAGAACGTCGCCCGTGATCTCGAACGGGTAGCTTTATCCGCTCGGACTGTCTCGCGTCGTGTATGGCCAGATTCGAGGAAGCGGAAAAACGAATTCTCGACAAGATGATCTGCATGCGCTGTAACGCCCGAAACCCAAAACGCGCCGACAGCTGCCGCAAGTGCGGCTACCAGAAACTCCGCCCGAAGGCGAAAGAGCGCCGTGCGGCCTGAATCGCGCCATCCGGCCGTTTCGAGGGTTTCGCTTCCATCACTCGAGTGAGTGTCCTACTTCGACCCCCTGAGCTGAGCGTCCTCGATCCGTTTCGATAACTTCCTCTCGGTGCGAAAATTGGGTATCCACATCCGCTTTCGAGGTTCAGTTCGTCCGTTCGAATCACACTCGACGTTTGGAGACTCACCGACGGTGGCGAACGGTCCGGCGAACACCTATCCAAGAAGCGTGGATTCTTGACTCTGTACTGTGAACTGCAATTGGTGGCGGTGACGAAAGTTACCCCCTCCGAGCCCCCTTGTGACGAGGGACCATCCCGAGCCACCCCACTTTCGGCGGATGCGACCGAATTAAACGCACCGTCGCCCGTTTCGGTCGACCCGACCGACGGGCGACGACGAACCGGCCGGTCTCGCGGAGTGGTATGATCGAAAACGGTGGCGGTACGCCCGCTCAGTCGTCGGAGACGGCCGGGTCGGGTATCCCGTCGATCGCCGCTTTGCCAGCCTCCGTGAGTTCGTAGAGGTTCTGTCGCGCGTCGGCGAAGTAGACGTCTTCGGAGACCACGTCGATCCCCTCGAGCCGTTCGAGCGCGTATCGCACCGTCCGCGCCGAGAGCATCGACTCCTCGACGATATCCTTTTGCGTCATCGCGCCGTTGTACTCGAGCACTTTATATACGAGCTTCGCGCTAGGCGGGAGGTCGGGTAACGCTTCCCCGTCGGACTCGGACATTGCTATCGGAGAGGACGGTTGCCACGCGTATAAATATTGAGGCAAATGTGGCGGGTATCTCGCCGCCGCCACCGTCTCGCCCCGTCGAACGGGTCGAACGCATCGGGGAACGAACCGCTTTTGACGACGGATGGCCGAGGGTACGTATGGCAACAGATACGGCCGAGCGGCGGACCGCCCACATCCGCGGCGTGACGGTCACGGCGATCGCGTGTCTTTCGGGCGTCGCCGCCGCCGTCGTTTCGACGGTCGTCGCCGAAAGTGCCGTCGACACCCTCGCGGTCTACGTCCTCGCGGCCGCGGTCATCGTACAGTTCCCGCTCTTTCGTCTTCTCGAGATGGCCGGCGTGGAGCTCGACATCGAGGATTTCGGCGTGAAGGACTACCTCTACGTCGCCTTCATGACGTTCGCGCTCTGGTTCGTCTGCTGGGCCATCCTGCTCTCGACCGGAGCGAGCCTCTGATGGCCGACGACAGTATCGCCGTGGTCGATCTGGATCGATGCCAGCCCGACCGGTGTAACTACGAGTGCGCGAACTTCTGTCCGCCGAACCGGACCGGCGAGGAGTGCATCGTCACGCGCGAAGAGCGCCACGGGGACGACGATTTTTACGCCGGTGGCGCGGATCAGGTATCGATCTCCGAGGAGCTCTGTCTCGGCGAGACCTGCGGGATTTGCGTCGAGAAGTGCCCCTTCGACGCAATCGAGATAATCAACCTTCCACAGGAACTCGACGAACATTCGACCCACCGCTACGGCGAGAACAGCTTCGCGCTGTACGGGCTCCCCGCCCCGCAAGAAGGTCGCGTGACGGGGATTCTCGGCCCGAACGGGATCGGGAAGACGACGGCCGTCCGCGTGCTGGCCGACGAGATCACGCCGAACCTCGGCCGTTTCGAGGACGAACCCGACTGGGACACCGTTCTCGAAGCCTATCGGGGAACCGAACTCCAGGAGTACCTCGAGGACCTCCGGGAGGGCGACGTGACCGTCGCCCGAAAGCCGCAGTACGTCGACAAGATCCCCGACACCTTCGACGGGAAGACGAGCGAACTCTTGGCGGGCGTCGACGAACGCGACGTCGCCGACGACCTCGTCGAGCGACTCGGCATCGACGCGGTCGTCGATCAGCCGATCGATACGCTCTCGGGCGGGGAGCTCCAGCGGGTCGCGCTCGCGGCGACGCTCGTCCGGGACGCCGACTTCTACTTCCTCGACGAAATCACGCCGTATCTCGACATCGGCC
>CAZLHT010000036.1:3177-9417 GCA_964559185.1 uncultured Natronomonas sp. | reverse complement strand
TTAACGGGCAATGGTGGAATTCATCGGTTCGATCGTCGCGTTCGTCGTTGCCCTGCTCGTCGGCGGCTTGGCCATCTATATCAGCGCCAGTCTCATCGTCGACGTACAGAATTACAGCCACGCCGTCATCACCGCCATCGTCGGTGCGATCGGGTGGGCGCTCTTCTCGTGGATCCCGCTCGTCGGGACGCTGTTGGCGCTCGTCGTCTGGGTCGGCGTGATCAACTGGCGCTATCCCGGCGGCTGGAAAAATGCGGCGCTTATCGGATTCTTGGCGTGGCTATCGGCACTCGTCATCCTGCTCATCGTAAACAGCGTGTTCGGGATCGGGATCGGCGCGTTCGGCGTACCGGGGGTCTAAGCACGGCCGAGCCGCGTCGATCAGAACGAAACTGCGTCGGGGCCCTTCTCGCCGATCGGCGGCGCGTCCCGGTCCGAGTAGTTCTCTCGCCCGATTGCGTTCTTCGAGACGGCCGAGTACATCGAGAGACGGGCGTCCTCGGCGGTCTCGAAGGTCGTCTGGCCGAGGCGACCCAGTGCGTCCCCGAACGTCTCCACGCCGTTCGGGAGTTCGAGTTCGACGTCGCCGTACGCGGCGATGAGTTCCGCCGATGTCGCGGGATACGTGTGGGTCTCGATTCGCTCGTCAATTGACGCGAGTGATCGCATATTCGAACGGAGTCCCCGATCTATCATGAATGTTCGGTATAAATTATTCGAATGCGCGTGAACGCATCTAGTGTCATTATATTCCAAGATAGTCTCGGCGAAGCGTCGCAACTTTGGCGGTTCCCCCCAATCCACCCCTATGGTCGTCGCCGATCTCCACGTACACACGAGGAACTCCGACGGGGCGTTGACCCTCGAGACGCTCCCGGCCGCCGCCGAAGCCGCGGGCCTCCGTGCCGTCGCCGTCACGGACCACGACCGGCTTCACCCGGAACTCCCGACGCCCGTCACGACGCTTGACGGCGTCACCGTCGTCCACGGGATCGAGCTCCGGGTCGAGGCGGGCGGGCGTCGGGTCGACCTGCTCGGCTACGGCGCGCGGCGCACGTCGGCACTGGTGTCGTTGATCGAGGAGCTCCAGTCCGATCGGATCGACCGCGGGCGAAAGGTCATCGAACGCGTCGAAGACCGTCTCGGAACCGAACTCCCGATCGAGCCGCGGCCGGGGCTCGGCCGACCCCACATCGCCGAGGCGATCGCCTCGGTCTCGGCGTACAGCTACGGCGAGGCATTCGAGGAACTCATCGGCGACGACGGCCCCTGTTACGTGCCACGCGACATTCCCACGTTCGACGAAGGGATCGACGTCCTCCGGGAGGCGTGCGGGCTCGTCTCGCTCGCGCACCCGTACCGGTACGCCGACCCGGACACCGCGCTCAAACTCTGCTCGGACCTCGACGCCGTCGAACGATTCTATCCCTACGATCGCGAGGTCGATCTCAGCGCGATCGATCGGGCGATCGAGCGCTACGAGCTGCTCGTGACGGGCGGAAGCGATGCCCACGACGAGCGACTCGGTGCGGCGGGACTCGAAGTTGACGACTATCGCGAGTTCCGAGCGGCGCTTTGATGACACCACGCGCTCGACGAGGCCAATCGTCGGACGGAAAGATGACGTGAGCGCTGGGTTCAAACCCCTCGACCCCATAGGCCATTTTATGCAGTGTCACTACTGTGAGGAGGAGGCCGCAGTCGCGGTCGAGAAGGACCACCTCAAGGTGGGACTCTGCAAACCGCACCTCCGTGAGCGGATGGCGGAACTCTCCGACACCGAGTGGCTCGAGGAGTTCCAATCGCAGATCGACGACGCCCTCGAGTAGGGTCAGCAACCCTTTTGCCGTTCGCATCGACAGGGAGTGTATGCTCGAAGATCAGACCTGTCTCGTCACGGGTGCGTCGCGCGGTATCGGCCGCGCCATCGCCGAGGAACTGGGGCGAAACGGGGCGAACGTGGCCGTCAACTACCGCGCCTCAGCGGATGCGGCGGCGTCCGTCGCGGAGACGATCGAGGACGCGGGTGGGAACGCCACGGCCGTACGGGCCGACATCGCTGATTACGAGCAGGTCGAGTCGATGGTCGAGACGGTCCACGAACGCCTCGGCGAACTCGACGTGTTGGTCAACAACGCCGGGATCACCGTCGATAGGAAGTTCGAGAACATGACGAGGGACGACTGGAACCGCGTCGTCGACGTCAATCTCGGCGGGACGTTCAACTGCACCCACTGTTTCTTCGAGGACATCAAAACCGCCGAGCACGGGCGTCTCATCAATATTTCGAGCGTCGTCGGCCAGCAGGGCAACTACGGGCAAGCCAACTACGCGACGACGAAATCGGGGCTGTTCGGCTTCACCCGAACGCTCGCACTGGAGTTGGCCTCGGAGGGATCCACCGCCAACTGCATCGCGCCGGGGTTCGTCGACACCGGCATGCTCGAAATCGTTCCCGGGCGGGTCCAAGAGAAGATACGCCGACGGATCCCGCTGGATCGTTTCGCCAGACCTGACGACGTGGCCGGACTCGTTCGGTTCGTCGCGAGCGAGGACGCGAGCTACATGACCGGGCAGGTCCTCGGCGTCAACGGCGGCATGGAGTGGTAGGCGAGTCGAGTCGGGTCGCGGCGTCCCGGATCGGTTCTCGGGCGGGTCGGATCAGCCGTCATCGCTCGCGCTCGCAACCGCCCGTTCGACGTGCTCGACCGCTTCGGCCGGCGTTTCGGTCGCTTCGAACCCATCCAGATCGATCTCGGGCGTTCCGAGCCCGGCGACCGGTCGACCGAAATCGAGCGCGTGACCGAGTTCCGAGAGCGTCCCCGCCGCGCCGTCGATCGCGACGACGGCGTCGCCGTTGCACACGACGAGGACGTTTCGGGCGTTTCCCAATCCGGTCGCGATCGGCGTCGTCACCCATTCGTTCGCCGCCGTCCTCTCGTCGCCAGGAAGCACGCCGATCGTCTCCCCACCCGCTTCGAATGCACCTCGACACGCGGCTTCCATGACGCCACCTAATCCGCCGCAGACAACGGTGTGGCCGCGATCGCCGAGGCGCTTTCCCACGTCGAGTGCGACGTCGTAGGTCGATTCGTCGATCTCGGAGCCGCCGATAACTGCCACTCGCATGTCGGCGATTGCGGCGAGGCGAACGGAAAGCTATCGAATTCGTCCGCGCTAGACCGCGCCCTGGATAATTTCGAGGGCCCCCTCGCGGTCGTCCCACTCGAGGAACACGGCGATCGAAGTCGCACTCGTGATCAGATCAAGGACGTTGATGTGCTCGGCCGCGAGTGGGCTGATGAGATCCTCCAGAATACCCGATTGGTTCGGCAGTTCGCCACCGGTGATCCGGATGACGGCGACTTCGTCGTCGACCGTCACACTCGAGACCTCGTCGAGATCGATGACCGCGTCGTGCAGGACGGCCTCGGCGCGCTCTGAGACAGCGGCGTCGACGTAAAACGAGATCGAATCCATCCCGCTCGAGACGGCGTCGACGTTGATGTCGGCGTCGGCGAGGACGGTCGAGAGATCCGAGAGGACCCCCGGCGTGTTTCGGATCGCTCGGCCGGCCGCGGTCAGACAGGCGAGCGGTTCTTCGCGCATGTCGATGAGGTTCTCGAACTGTCCCTCGATCGTCGTCCCGCCTTGGAGCAGGTCCCCGTGTTGGTAGTGGGCAACCCGGACGTCCATGTCGCCAGTCTTGTACGACAGCGCAGACGGCGCGACGACCTCCGCCCCCCGGAACGAGAGGTTTCGCAGCTCGTCGACCGTGATCTCGCCGACGTTTCGGGCCCCCTCGACGACGCGGGGATCGCCGGTCATGACCCCCTCGACGTCCGTGATGATCACCACCTCGTCGGCGTTCATGTAGTTGCCGAGCATGACGGCCGTGGTATCGGAGCCGCCACGTCCGAGCGTCGTCACGTTGCCCGCGTGATCCTGGGCGAGAAAACCGGTGAGGACCGGAACATATCCCTTCGAAGCCATGTCCGCCGCAAGCTGTTTCGCCCGTCGTTGGGTCTCGTCGACGTCGACCTGGCCGTGTTCGTCCGTGACGACAGGCCAGCCGTCGATGCCGGGTTCAAGGAACTTAGCGTCGATCCCGCGGGCACCGAGGGCGGCCTTCAGCATGCGAACCGAGGTTCGTTCGCCCATCGAGACGATCTCGGCTTCGTCGGATTCGTCCGCTTCGAACGTGATCGCATCGAGCAGGAAGTCCGTCGTCGAGCCCATCGCGCTCGCGACGACGGCGACCTCGTGGCCCTCGCCGACCGCGTTCGCGATCGAGTCGGCGGCTCGGTTGACCCGGTCGCCGTTGCCGAGGCTCGTTCCCCCGAACTTGGCGACTACGCGCATCGTCTCACCCACGTTCCCGTGTGACAGTGCATACCCCCCGGTTACCGGTCATGGGAGATAACGGTGTTCATCTTTCCCGTCGAATTCGTCTCATCTCCGGTCCCGTCGGTCGGTTCGATCGCAGTGGACGCTACGTTCTCGACGATCACTCGCCAAAGGTTAATGCCACCGAATGCGTTATTGGTTCGCATGAACGTACGGGACGCGGTCGAGGCGGATGCCGATCGGTTGGCGGCGCTAACCGGCGCGCCGACCGACGTGATGCGAAATCTCGTCCACGACCGGACGGTTCGCGTCGCCGACACCGAGGACGCCGTCGAGGGGTTCGTAAGTTACGACGCGGAGGATTCGACGGTCCACGTGACTCAACTCGAGGGGGACGCAGAACTCTGCGAGCGGCTGTTGGCGGAGCCGAGACGCTTCGCCGATCGCGAAGGGATGGCGGTCGAACTGCTCGCGATGGAGACCGACGAGGCGGCGAAGACAGCCGCGGAGGACGCCGCCTTCGAGCGATGCGGTTCCGGCCCGCGGTTCGACGGCGATCGGACGGTCCGATATCGCTGGAAACCGACCACCTGATCGACGGCGGCTCTCGATCGTCTCATCGCGAGGGGGCCCCGTCGATATACACCAGTTCGTCCGCGCGTTCGAGGGCCCGAACGCCCCACGTCAAGGTGACCGGCACGAGCGCGGTCGTAAATATCGCGATGAAGACGAGGATGGAGAACAATTCGGTGTCGATGACGCCGGCCGACAGCGCCACAGTCGCGATGATGATTTCGACGGTTCCCCGGCCGTTCATCCCGAATCCCACGACGAGCCCCTCGAGTGAGGACAGAGAAGTCGGAAGGGCGAACAGCCACGATCCGATGATCTTCCCGAGGAAGGCGATGACGATGAGCGCCACGAGGATTCCGAACGATTCGAAGAATACGCTGAAGGTGATGTCGAATCCGACCGTCACGAAAAAAACGGGGGCAAAAAAGCCCATCGCGAGATCGTACATGACCGTGTGTATGTGTTCGTACAAGCCCGGTTCGACCTCCGATTGACGGAGAAACATGCCCGCGACGAAGCCGCCGATGACCATGTGTAGCTCCGCGAGCGTCGCCAGTTGGGCGAACAGAAGCGAGACCAAGAGGGCGAACATGAACGCGCTCGTCTTGTCGACGAACCCGTACCGTTCGCGCAATCGATCGAGGTGCACCCACGCCCTCGGCAGGAACCGGTATCCGAGGAGGATGGTGATCAGGAAAAAGCCCAGCGCTTTACCCGCGATCGTACCGATCTCTACGAGATCGAGCGAACCGGCCGTCACGTAGCTGTCGACGCCGGCGAACGCGATCAAGACGCCGACGTCGGATGCGAGCGCTCCACCGAGTAACACGCCCGCTATTCGGGTGTCGAGGAGTTCCAAATCGGCGAGGATTCGGGATTTCGTCGCCAGCGAGGTCGCCGCCATCGCGAGGCCGAGAAAGAGCGCCGCACCGACCGAGACGTCAAGCCAGACGCCCGCGAGATAACCGAGGCCGAAGGGGATGACGAACGCCCCGAACGCGATCAAGAGCGACTGCGATCCGAGCCTGAACAGCGCATTGAGATCCACCTCCATTCCGACGTACACCATCAGGAGAAAGACGCCGAGTTCGGAGATCACCGTCAGGAGATTCGACGGTTCGAGAAGTCCGAGAAGGGCTGGGCCGAAGGCGATTCCGGCGAACAGTTCACCCATCATCGTCGGGTAGCCGAATCGTTCCGCGATCCCGCCGAAAACCCAGGCTACCGTGAGGACGAGCAGCAGGCTAAGCAGGTTGATTCCGACCGTCTCGACCATTATTCGGTCACCTGTCCGTCATCCAACAAGGTCGTCGTTTCCGA
>CAZLHT010000036.1:0-3167 GCA_964559185.1 uncultured Natronomonas sp. | reverse complement strand
CACGGCTGCCCGTGTTCGCCAACAGTTCGTAGACGTTTATCACGCTATCAGTCAATGATATAAGCGATTCGATTACTCACGAAAGTTTCACACGAGGGCGTGACAGGGCTCTATCGAGATTCGACCAGTGACCGGGAGTCGGTGGCGAGTCGATAGTGGACGGGCGAACTTGCCTCGTTTCGCCTCGGATACCCGTCGCGACTACCAATCGATCGCTTACGTCGTCGATCGAACCGCGAGTTAGACCCGACGGTCGATGACCGCCTTCGCCTCGGTCGCCGCCTGCTTCCAGCCGTACCCCTGTTCGTAGACGTGTTTTTTCGAGTCGACGAGCTCGTCCGGTGACGCTTCCTCGAAACCTCCTCGAGCCCACGTTCCCGACGCTTCAAGCCACTCGATCGTATTCTCGCGGGTTTCCTCCCACGAGAGGCCGACCATTTCGTAGAACGCGACCATCGCGAACACGGAGTGATCGTGTGCACCAGGGACGCTTCCCTTCTCGTAGATCGTTTGCAACGGCTCGAACGTCGGCCGCGAGACGCGATCCCTGTAGGCGTCGGGCGGAAGCAGCCGAATCGCACCCTCGTCCTCGATGACGCGCTGATCGCCCTCAAGCAGCCGGAAGACGGCGGTGTGGAGCCCACTCCACCGGTCCGGAACCGCGTCCCGAAGGGCGTCCTCGTCGGGGTACTCGCGGATCGAAAGTGGTCCGACGATGTCGACGTATGCTTTCTCGATGTGGCGACGGTCGGTCCCTTCGAACGCACAACCCGAGTCGTGGAGGTTGCTGGTCGTCCGACAGCCGGGACAGCGATACCTGAGACGCACGGGTCGTCGTGGGGCGTCGACCGTCAAAGGCGTATCGCTCGCGACACTTCACGATCGGAAAGGTCGGTGCGTTTATCGGCTCCGGCGCGATACCGGTTGATATGGAGCGGCTCCCCGCACGGTACCCGTTTTTGGAGGTCTCTCGAGCCGCCGTCGAGGCCGCCGATATCGATCTCGCCGCCCTCGTCGCGGAGAACGGCCCGGCGGTCGAGCGCGGTCACGAGCGGGTAAAGCGGGCGCTCTTGGAGGGGACCGCGGCCCCCGAAGAGCCGCACATCTGGAGTCCCCACGCCGAACTGCTCTCGTACCCCCTTGCGCGGGTGCTGGTCTCGCTGCTCGACGTTCCGGGGGCGATCGAAAAATACGCCGCCGCGGAGGCGGCGACCGCGCGCGAGCGGTTCGTCGACGATTTCGAGGCCGATCTGGAGTTGAAGAGCGCGGAGGACGACCGGCTCACGCTCGAACGATTGCTGGCCGATTTCGATCTCGAGGGCGGCGTCGAACCAACCGGAGACGGTAAATTTCGCGTCGACGTGACCGCGTATCTCGAACTCGCGGCCGGCCTCGACGGGGCCGAATGGCGACTCGCGCGACGTCCGCTCGATCGCGGGGCGGTCCCGATCACGCGACCGGAACTGTATTCGCTGTTGCGCGAAGCCGTCGCCGGGCGGGTCGCCGACGGATTACCGCTTTCCGTACCCGACAGTATCGCCGACCCGCTCTCGACGGAACTGTCCGCGATCCGGCGAGCCATCGCAGACCTCGATCCGCCACTGTCCTTCGAGACGGTCACTCCGGGGCTGTTCCCGCCCTGCATGCGCGCGCTGTTGTCCCAAATCAGGGGCGGGGAATCGCTGTCGGATCACTCCCGATTTTCGCTCGTCTCGTTTTTACTCGCGACGGGACTCGACGCCGACGAGGTCGTCGAACTCTGTTCGGTGTCGGCCGAGGGTGCAGAGACGATCCGAGCGCAGGTCGATCGGCTTCGCGACGGGGGGACGACAATCGCCGCGCCGCCGTCGTGCGCCACGATGGACGAGTATGGCGACTGCGTCGATATGGACGATACCTGCGAGACGATTCGACACCCGCTCTCGTATTACGAAACGCGGATACGGCAAACGCCGACCGACCGGATCGCCGACTGGCGTCAGTAGCGTCGCGAGAGTCCGAGTCCGAGCGCGGACATGAAGACGATGAAAAAAGCGACCGCGGCGACCAGCGCGAGACCGCCTTCGGGAGTCAACGAGCCGTCGTTGTAGGCGGTGCCGATCCAGACGATGATGGCGGCGAGCGTTCCGACACCGACGAGTGCGACCGCGGCTTCGACCACGGCATCCCGATCCATGTCCACGAGTGCGGCGGTCTGAGAGAAAAACGCTTCGAAGGCGTGCTCCGAACGGTAGCGAGGAGCACGCAAGGGCGAGCGGGGAGGAATGACCCGCGAGTAGCGGTGCCGGGACGCTTTCGATACCGACCGACGAACGCCTCATAAGCGTCGAGTCCGTATGTTCGGACGGATATGACGCATCCAGCACACACACCAGCGTCATCGGACTTCCCGGCCCGTCGGCCCCTCGCGCCCGATACACGGCGGCTCGACGACCGTGCCGCGCGCGCCTGGACGGAAGCGATGGCGGTGACGGCGATCGGTCGCGGCCGGTACGCCGTCGCGAGCGGCTCCGGCGAGACGTATCTCGTCGACTTACCGCACGGCGACTGCAGTTGTCCAGACCACGAGATTCGCGGCGAGCGCTGTAAACACCTGCGGCGCGTCGCCATCGAGATAACCGAACGGCGCGTGCCGCCGCCGGGACGGCGGCTCGCCGAGTGCAGCGTCTGTCGTCGCCCGTCGTTCGTCCCCGAGACCGGTCCCGCGGTCTGTCCGGACTGCTGGCTCGAACGAGGCGACATCGGGATCGATCGAGAAACCGGGGACACGATCGTCGTCTACCGTCTGACCGACGAAACCGCGGAGGAGCGCTACATCGACGCCGCCGGCTGTACGGTCGCCGACTATCCGAAAAACGACGGCTACCCGCCTACCGATCCGGTCGTCGAGGTCGTCTACCCCTTCGGCGACGATCGAGACGTCCAGATCGAGGAACGGCCTCGGTATGCCTTCCCCCGTTCGCGACTCGGTGCGCGCGATGAAATGCTCGTCGAGTGACGGTCGGTAGCCGATCCGTCCGACGCGGCTCCCCGTGCGAAATCCGTCGGCCGTCATCGATTTATAACTCCTTCGCCTAGGCTCAGTATGACCGATTGGAAGGCGGTTTTCGTCGGATTTCTCGTCGGCATTGTCGCGAGCGTCTTCGCGTTCGCGCTCCCCGTGATCG
>CAZLHT010000035.1:0-9488 GCA_964559185.1 uncultured Natronomonas sp. | reverse complement strand
CTCGGCGATTTCGTCGAAGCGATCCTCGGGAGCCTGGACGGCGGCGAGCGTCGACGCGCCGATGACGGGCGGGTTGAGCACCGCGCCGAAACGTCGAACGATCCCCGAGTCTCGAAGTCGCGAGACGCGTTCGAGGGCTTCGTCCTCGTCGATGCCGAGCGCCGCTCCGACTCGCCGGAACGGCCGTTCGACCACCGGAAATCCCGACTGATAGCCGTCGATGAGCGCCGCATCGATCCCGTCAAGCCCGTCGCGCCAGTCGTCGCCGTCGGCAGCTGGCGTACTCATTGTCCGCTGTACGGATTCGAGGGATTAGGCTCCATCGGTCGGGAAGCGTCGGCCTCCGACGGATCGGTTGCCGAATCGAGGACGTTTTTGTGCCGCGGGTACGACGGACGAACATGGCACGAGCGAGCGAAAAATACGGGGAGTGGCCGCTGAAACGGCTGATGACCGAAGTCGTCGGTTCGGGACACAAATCAGCGGACGACATGACGCGAGACCAGGCGATCGAGGCGTTTCGGCGAATTATCGACGACGAGCCGGATCCGACGACGCTCGGGGCGTTCTGGCTCGCCAACCGCTGGAAGAGAAATAATCCGGAAGAACTCGCCGCATACGTCGACGTGATGGTCGACGGCGTCGAGACCCGCGTTCCGAACTGCGATCCCGTCGATTGCGGGGCGAACTACGACGGGAAGGGTCGGAGTGCGCTCCTCGGCGTCGCCGCAGGCCTCGTCGCCGCCGCGGCCGGAACGCCGGTCGTCGCCCACTCAGGCGACCGCGTTCCGACCCAAAAGCAAGACGCCTACAAACACGTCCTCGACGAACTCGGCGTGCGGACAGATCTCTCGCCCGAGGAATCGGCCGCCATGACGGATGACGTCGGTTTCGGCTTCTACTATCAGCCGAACTTCGCCCCCGAAATCGTCGACCTCTCGGAGCGGCGCGATCGGATGGGCGTTCGGACGTTCCTCAACACCATCGAGACGCTTGCGAATCCGGCCGGCGCGTCCACGCACCTGGGCTCGTTCTATCATCTGCCGTACGCAAAGCGAATCATCGACACGTTTCGGACATCGGAGACGGCTACCGTCGAACGCGTCCTCATGTTTCAGGGGATGGAGGGTTACGACGACATCCGCCCCGGATCGACCAAAGTCGCCGTCTGGAACCGAGAGGAAGAAATCGACGATTTCGACATAGAAACCCCCGAGTACGGAATGGATTTCACCGGCGACGATCTCGAAGTCGACGCCGTCGCGGCCGACTCCGCGGCGATTACGGAAGCGGTACTCGACGGCGATCGCGACGACCGCTTTTCCGACGCTATCGCGGTCAACGCGGCGCTTCGAATCTACGCCGCCGGCGACGTGGACGAGATCTCGCCCGGACTCGACGCCGCCCACGAGGCGATCGACTCGGGCGAGGCGTCAGAACGACTCGAAAGGCTCCGCGCATTCTAAGTCGGGTGTGGGGCTTGTCGCCCCAATCCGATCATCGAACTCGAAGCGAGAGGGCGATGATCGACAGCCCGATCAGGACGAACAGGCTCTCGATGAGGATCCCGACGCCGAGAGAGACCCCGAGCAATTCGAAGGTTACGCCGGCGAGTAACACGCCGATGACGATTAGCCCGAACCCGACCGCGAGCAATCCCAACGATCGATCGTTCGTACGCCGATACGCGCTAACGGCGAGATACGTAACGACGCCTCCGATGAGGAGGATGAGGGTTTTGACGACTGCGATAGCGAGCTGAGCCTCCGGACCGATGTTCGTATGTACCATGATTATAGCTCCCTCCGTATTTCCGACCACAGTTCGGCGAGCCGTTCGTCGGCTTGCTTCGCCGGCCGTTCGAATTCGACTTCGAGATCGGCGTTCGCCCCCCGTATAATCCGAATCTCGTCGAAGTCGATCTCGTATCGACTCGCGTGGCTTCCGTCCGCCCGGATCTCGGTCCCCTCGCGGACGAGCGTCGCTTCGGTCAACCGATCGAGCTTTCGGTACAGCGTCGATCGAGGTATCTCACACCGTTCGAGGAGTTCTCGGACCGTCCGCGGCTCCGTCAACTCCGCGAGGATGACGCGACAGTCCGCGTCGTAAAGCGCCTCCGACACCGTTTCCACGTCGGGCGCATCCTCTTCCGTCAACGGATCGCGGACCATGGTGACACCGTTCGTCCGAAGACGGTAAATACCGTCGTGATATTCCCGTGCCGGTACTCAGCGGAACGACTCGAAGAGACGCTGGAAGATGACTCGATCCTGTTGACCGTAGACGTGATACGCCGAGGCGAGCACGAGTCCGACGAAGAAGACAACCGAAAGGACCACGACATCGATCTCCGAAAGCATGGGCACGCCGATCCGGACCCCGGCCACGGAGAGCAGTCCCAACAGCCCCCACCCGAAGTAGAACTCGCCCCACGAGAGTCCGTACTGCGGAACGACCTCCATGTAGATTTCGACCTCCTCGACGCGATCGAGCAGTTCGACCTCCCTGTCGTCCGAATCGTACGAAACGATGTCGAGCGAATCGAGCTTCGGCAGATGGGTCTGGTGCAGCGAAACGTAGACGGACTGGCGCTTTTTCGTCGGTGGGGGGTTCGTCCCCGACTCCACAGCGGCGATGCTCACCGCGAGATCGCTCACGGTCGCGGTTCCACCCTTCTCGCGCAACGATTCGATGGTTAGACGACGCCTGTCGTTGCTGAGTACGTCGTGAATCGTCCCCTCGTCTAGCGTTCGATGCTCCATTTTACCCCCACAATTTCAGGCACACCGCCCCTTACGAGCGCAGTCCCAAGAGTGTATGCACGTTTTCAGAGCCACTCGTCGGGTTTCGTGTCGTAATCGAGTTCGGTCGCGGTGATCTCGGCGATGGCTTCCTCGGAGAGTTCCTCTTCGTTGAACGACTCGCCGTCGAATCGGATCAGAACCCCCCGTTCGGTCGGTTCGGGTTCCCTGTCGCGTCGTCGAGCGACCTCGAGGTCGTTATCGTCGAACTCCTTTCTGATCGTCTTCAACGCGACGGGGCGACCCCAGAGCTCGAAGATGCGTTCGAGCGTCCGTTTGGCATCCCGAACGTCAAGTTGGACGCCGTTGTAGTGGTGGACCACGAGCAGTTCGTTTCGGTTGCGGAAGTTCCCGTCGTGGACGGCGACAGTCGGTTTCCCGAAGTTCGTAAACTGGAGCATAAGTTTCTTTTTCACGTCCGCTGCGTCTGTCGATGTGACCCGAAAATCCTCCGTCGTGTGGGTGTACTCGTAGGTGAAGTAGTCGTTCTCCTCGACGAACTCGTCGGTGAGAAAGGCGTCGAGAAAGGTCACGTCGTTGTGACTCTCGCGGATTTCGAACATTCGATTCCAGCCAGCCGTCCGGTCAACCGTCTCGAGCGCCGCCTCGATCGAGTCGTACCGATCGGTATCGAACAGATATCTCGCCGTTTGCTCGAGTTCGCGTTTGGTGATGCGCTTCAGAAAGCCGCGGTGTTCGCGTTTGACGAGCGAATAGTGACGTTCGGCCATACCCTCGTACGTCAGCAGTTTCCAGGGATAAGTTTCGATGTCGAGTTCGGCATCGTCGGCGCGTACGCGGCCGAGCGTCTCGCCGTCGATCCGAGGATCGTCCGGATCGAGCGAATCGAGGTTTCCGAGCGGATCTACGACGACGGAGTCCGGTTCCAACGCCGACAGCACTGCGTCGAGATCGACGGTGTCGTCGAAGTTCCGCCAAGTCACTCCCTCGACTCGGAGAAGCCGCTCGATAACGTCCCGTCTGTTCCGTCGATTTTCGACGTACTGCCACAGTTCGAATCCGAGGCTGTAGGGATTCAGTCCCGGCGAGCCCAGAACCTGCGCCATGTGGTCGGCGTAGGAGATAAACTCCTCGTCCGACGCGAAGTTCTCGTCGGCCATCATTCTCGATTCGTAGTAAGCGGCCCATCCCTCGTTCATCACCTTCGTCATCTTCTGGGGGGCGAAATAGTACGCTTCCTTCCGAAGCAATTCGAGGATTTCGCGCTGCCATTCCTCGTACTCGATTGCCTTGCCGGTGTCCTCGTCGTAGGCCCTGCCGTGGGCAGCCAAAAACGCGAGCAGATCTCGATCGGGACGATCCGGAAACGTCGGCCCCCCCTCGTCGTCGTCCATCGAGTCGAACCACTCCTCGTCGAACACCTCGCGTTTGACCTCCTCGGAGAGATCGAGCCCCTCGAGCGTCCCGTCGAGATCGTCAGGGATCGACGCTCCTGTGCGCCGTTCGGCGGCGGTCGCGAACGGCCAGTGTTGATCGATGTTATCCTCCAAACAGAGGACGTGATCGATCCATTCCTCGACCGCTTCTCGAGAGATATCGGGATCGTCCATGTATTCGGCGATGGTTTCGGCGTGTCGTTCGAGCATGGCCGCGGCATCCGGTTCGGCCCCGAACAGCCGGAACCACTCGTTATGTTTGAAGAAATCCGCGTGGGCTTCGACGTGGGTAATAACCGCTTTCTGATCGGCGAGTTCGTTCGATTCCTGTAAGAACGCGTTCGAGGGATCGTCGTTGTTGACGATCTCGAACGCTTTTCCGCCGAGGAACTGGCGCTGTTTTCGCTGGCGATCGTACTGCATCCCCCATCGCCAGTGTGGATATCGGTGCTGAAATCCCCCGTAGGCGATGAGTTCGTTCATCTCATCGTAATCGACGATCCAGTAATTCACCGGAAACGGGGCGAGGCCGAGTCTTCGCGCCAGTTCATTGGCCTCGCGAGCCGGCTCTTCGAGGCGGTCCGCAATGCGCTGTTTGTGTCTGCTTTCGTTCGTACTCATGTCTCATCGTCCTCCGTACTCAATACGGTGTAGATCGCGTCGACGACGTCATCGGGGGCCTGAACGTAGGCGACCGCGACATTGGAATCGTCGGCGAAGTGTTTTTCGACCTCCTTCGCGTGGGTCGCATTGATCGCGTTGCCGGACGGCTGGGTTTCGACGTAGGCGTGGAGGTTCGCCGGGATCTCCTCCATCAGCGGAATGACCTGTCGTTCGGTATCATTCGAGGAATTTTCGGAGTCACCCGCGGCGAAGACATAGCGGTTCCACTCGATCCAGGGGTATTCGTCCTTCAAGATTTCCGCCGCCAGCTCGTACGCGCTCGAGATCCGCGTGCCACCGCCGCTTCGGATTCCGAAGAAGTCCTCCCGATCGACCATCCAGGCGTCGGCGTCGTGTGCGATGTAGACGAACTCGGCGTTGTCATACTTCCCGGTGAGATACCAATCCAGCGGCGTGAACGTCCGTTCGACGAGTTCCCGCTTGGATTCTCGCATCGACCCGGAGACGTCCCGGATGTTGACGACGACGACGTTCTTTTCTCGTTTCGTTTCGATCTCGGGGTAGCGGTACCGCTCGTCGGCTCGACGGAACGGGATCTCTTTGAGTCCCTCGCGCCGAAGTCGCGCGACCGCTGGCTCCCGATCGACGTTCGCCTCCATTTCCTCGATCGATCCCCAGCGTGATCGTTCCGCTTCGGGTATCGATCGGTAGGCGTCGTCGATCCACGCTCGCGAGACGGGAATGTGCTCTTTGCGAGCCCACTCGAAGACGGTTTCGGAGTCCCACCCCTCGACGCGAAGCGCCTCCTCGACGTAGGTCCCGTCGAAGTCCATCGCCAGCTTTCGTTTCAGACCCTCCTTGAACAGCCGCTCGAAATCGAGCGTGCTCGCCGGACCACTTTTGGTGATGTCGGTGAAATCGCCCTCCAGTTCCTCGATCACGTTCTTGCCTTTCGGATCGAGGTCGAGGCCGAGTTCCTCGTCGAGTTCGCGGGCGAACTCCTCGGGATCCATCTCGTAGTACTCATGCTCGCCGGTGTCCGTCCCCGGCTCGTCGCCGTCTTCGTCACCGTCGCCGGGACTCGATTCGGGTTTGCCGACCGGATCACCCACGTCGGGAGTCCCGTCTTGCCCCTGGCCGACGCCGCCCTTGTCCTTCGGGTCGTAGACAAACTCCGGGAGATCGACGATCTTGATCGGGACCTTCACCTCGTCGGGGCGCGAATTCCCGAGATCGCCGTACTGGATGAACTCGGCGAGATCTTGCCGTCTGGCCTCGCCGACTTCCCGGTACCGCTCGAGGTCGTCTTCAAGTCCCATTTTTCATCACCCCGTCTTCGAGACCGACCGTCGACACCTCGGTACGTCTCAGTCCCATCGGTAGCTCACCTGCTCCATGACGTGCCTGCTCGTCAGTTCGGCGGACGCGGTCGAGTAGCCGAACATGTCCCGCATGTTCTCGATGGTTCGAGCTTTGAGCGTTTCGGTCTCGGTGCCCGACGGCGGATCAGCCCACAACGTCGGCTCCAGATCCTCGTAGGTCCGACGAACGTCGTCCCAGTCGTGGCTCCCCAGAACCGTCTCGATGACCGGAATTTCCCTGGGGTCTACGTCGGAGACGCGGAAGTCCTCATCTCGATTTCGCCAGGCGTGACGGTTCAGTGCCGTGAGGATTTTCTCCGATCGAAACGCCGCAACGCTCTCTTTCGGTTCTGTGCCCTCGTAGGCATCCTCGTCGAACCGACCGAGGTGCTCGATTTCGAATATCTTCATCTTCAACGGGTCGGGCTCGACGGATTCGCCACGGTCGTTTTCGATCGTTTCGCCCTCGATCCACGCGTAGACGTGCTCGAGGTACGCTTCGACAGTCGCCTCGTCGACTCGTTTATCGCGCATGACGGCGTCGATCACGTCCGATTCCTGTCGTCCGAACACGTGGTTTTTCACGGGAACAAGTCGGTTTTCGTACTCGGTTCGCTCACTCGACGAAAACAGCGGGGCGTCGTCGAGTCCGTCGACCATGCCGTTCAGGACGTCCTGTGGCATGATGACGTCGTCGACGTTCAGATCCGGATGATGTCGATCCGTTTTCTCGTGGAGGAGATCCGCGACGGTATCTCGGGTATACGTGACCGGAATCCCGCCGATTCCTTCGACCGCGTCGCCGAGATCGAATTCGTCCTTGTACTGGCGTTGGTCGCCGTTCTGTAGGTATCCACGGTCGTAGAGAAGCGCCTTGTCGACGAGATCCATCCCGGGCGGAAGCGTCTCGTCGTCCAGCCGCGTCGCGACGGCGTACAGCGCCGCGGCCTCGATCGCGTGCGGGGCGATCTCGCGCTCGCGGACGGTTCCATCGGAATTCCGCACCGAAATGACGAGTTTCTCGCGTATCTTCGACGACCGCTCCTCGTCGGTTTCGAGCGTCCAGATTTCCGTCTCGTTGGTGAGTTCGCGGTGGACGAGTTCGGCCTCCAGAGAGAGGTTCGTCAGGTAGGTGAACTCGTGCTTGTCGAGCCGACGCTTCAGCGCCTTTAGCGGGTCCGACCCGTCCATGTCGGCGTGTTTGTTCAACTGCTCCTCGAGGTCGGGATTCGAGATGATGATCATCTGTGTATCGATATCCATCCCGATGCCCTTGTCGAGTTTCACCGTCCCCTCGTCCGGGACGTTCAACAGCTTCTGGAGCAGATCGGCGTGCTGAGCGGCGTCTTCCACGATCGTCAGGAGGCCGTTTCCCTGAGAGAGAACGCCGTCGTAGCTGAACGCCTGTGGATTCTTTCGCCCCCGCGAATCGAGCTGTTGGAGCATTCCCGTCATCCACGAACCGACCAGACGCTCTTTCGGCGAACCGTCGTCCTCACTGTGGAGAACGCCGATGCCGCGTCCCACGTCGACGACGAAATTTTTCACCCGAAGGTGTCGCTCGTCCGTGATCGCCGAAAAGAGCTCCTCGACGCGCGGTCCCCGATACTGCTCCTCGAGGTGGTCGTACGCTTCGCGACTGAACGGATCCAATCGAGCGTCGAGGTGGATGGGGATGTGATCGTCGAGGCTCGCGTTCAGTTCGTCGAGGAGTTCTTTGCGAATCGATTCGGGAAAGACCGCCAGCGGGTGCGATTGAACCGGGGACGGATACCAGTCGTCCTCGTCGCTTGGGGCCGCGTCCCCGTAGGTCATGCCCGGCGACGCGTCCTCGCCCGCACCCGCGATGTTCCACTCGACGGTGTACCGCCGGCCCTCGTCGGTCTTCGAGTACTCGCGAAGGCCGTTTATCAGACAGCGTTTGAGTTCCGATTTCCCCGTCGCTGTCGGGCCGTCGAGCCAGAGGATTTTCTCGTCTTTACCCCGTCGAGCGGCGATAGATCGAAGGTCGTTGACGAGGGAATTCAACACCTCGGTGTTGCCAAGGATGGCGTGCTCGCCTTCGTTGTAGGGGTCGTCGAAAAAGCGATACCGCTCGGTTCGCTCTCCCTCCTCGACGACGGTCCTGGTGCCGGCGGCCTCGATCGCCGAGAGGAGATACTTCGAGGCGTGCGCTGCAGACGTGGGGTTTTCGAAGACCGATTCGACGTAGCTACCCAGATCCATCGGCGGTTCGTACGTCTTCCGGAGCGCGTCGTCCGCCAGATCGATGTACTCGTCCGAAATCATTCGGATTCGATCTCTGTTTTCGCCACCTCGGCACCGGCGAATTCGAGCACCTCCTTCGCCCCCTCGGTGCTGTATCCCTGCTCTTCGAGCGCGTCGATCCAGGCGTTTCGTTCGTCGTCGTCCAACTCGCCGCTGGAGACCAACGCGGAGAAGTTGATGTTGTGTTTTTTGTCTTCCCAGAGCTTCCGTTCGAGCGCCCTACGTAGCCGGTCGTTATCCTGTGGTTCGAACGTCTCCCCCTCGCGTGCGCGCCTGCTGACCCAGTTTGCGACCTCCTGTCGGAAGTCGTCCTTTCGATCCACTGGAATGTTGAGTTTCTCCTCTACGGCCCGCAGGAACGTCTCGTCGGGATCCTGTTTTCGTCCCGTGATCTCGTCCTCGATTGTGTCGTCGTCGATGTAGGCCATGACGTGATCCATGTACTTTTCGCCCTGCCTTTGGATCTCGTCGAGGTCGTACGCGAGCGCGTGGCGAACGTCCTCGATCGCCCGTTCTTTGTACTCCTCTCGCACCAACTCGAGGTACCGGTAATACGTCTCGAAGTTCTCTTCGGGGATCGAACCGTGATTTTCGAGGTTCTCCTCGAAGTGATTGAACGCGGTCAACGCGGAGAGGAACATTCGCCCGCGATGCATCGAGTCCATAATCGCCTCGGCGATCTCGTCTCCGACGAATCGCGGCGAAACGCCGTCCATTCCTTCCCGGATATCGGCGCTTTCGGCCCCCTCGTCACGAAGTTTCGTTACGTCGACGTCCTCGCCTTCTTCGATCTCGCCGGTGTAGGCTTTCGCCTTCTGAACGATGGATACCGTCCCGTCATCCGGCTCTTCGATCCGCGTCAACACGCCGAAGAGCCCGGCCATCTTCAGGGTGTGCGGTTCGACGTGGATGTCGGGCACGTCGGCGTTGTTGAGCATCTTTCGATAGATCTTCGCCTCTTGGTCGTACTGGAGGACGTACGGAAAGTCGATCCGTTTCGTGCGGTCGTTGAACGCCTCCATCTTCTCGTCGCCCTT
>CAZLHT010000034.1:7001-9507 GCA_964559185.1 uncultured Natronomonas sp. | reverse complement strand
CCTCTCGAAGCCAGTGCATCGCCTCCGCGACGCCCTCCGTGGCCTCCCGGGATCTCCGAACCGCGTCTTCCTTTTCGATGTCGTGTTCGAGAAATTCCTTGTAATCGACCTTGGTCGTGACGCCCGGGGTATCGACGACATCGATGGTCACGGATTTTCCGTTCCGCTTGATTTCGACGTTCTCTTTTCGCCGGGCACGGCGGGTCTCGTGCGGAATGTGGCTCTCTGGGCCGACCGCATCGCCGGTCCAATCGCGGGCAATCCGATTGGCGAGGGTGGTGTTGTGGACGATGAGTCCATCTCCGGTTGCGAACGTGTGGTGTTCCGGGACTGTGAGGTCGTATATATACCCGTCGTGGTGCAGTTCCTCGATTTCGACGACTTCATCCCACGTGACGTCGGCGTCGGCGAAATCGCGAATGGTATCAACGGTATCGTCATCCGGGAGCCGGTGTGCCATCGATTCCAGCCGGTCGATCGGTGTGCGATTCCGTCGACGCATTCGAGCGACGTGTTTGTCGTCGCCGTAAAAATCCGCCTGCGTCATCCCGAGTTCGTCACGAGCGGCCTCAAGCAGCGGCATCAGGGGGAGTGCGGGGACGTTCGCCTTCGAGTCGATCTCACAGAGACCGTCGAGACGAACGGATTTCTCGGGGACGTCGAAGCCGACGTGTCGCCGGAACGTTCGGTGCTGTTCGCTCCGTCTGATTTCCAATTCGTAGTACGTTTCGCCCACGTGCGTGGATTCGCGTATTTTTCCAACGATACCGAATCGAAGTAGCAGGATTCCGACACCGACGACGAGTTCCCTGCTGGCGCTCGAAAGCCGTACGTATCGGCCGCGGTCGTCATCCGGCGAGGAGACATTCCCTTCACAATCGTATAGCGCTCGCAGGAATTCTGCGACCGTTTCGTCGTTCGCGGTGAGTATCGATTCTGGAATTCGCTTATCGTGTGATCCCGCCGGGTGATAGTCGAGTCCTTTCAGGTACTCGGTTAGCGATCGGGAGTTAACCCTGATAACCGGCGGATTGTCGTCGTAGTCATCCCCTATCGTGTCGAGTCCGAATCGTTCGGCCCCTCGACGGAATTTCTCTCGAAGCCGTTCGCTCTCGTTCGCGAACGCTATGTATCCGTCCTCGTGTTGTGCTTCCGCGATCACCAGAGCGAGAAATCCCGCTATCTGGGGATCGAACGGCTGTTCATACACGGGTTTCGGACGATGGTACGTCGACTCGTAGACGGCGGTTCCCCCGTCGGTGGCGAGCGTTTCTGGGGGAGTGGGACTCCATGTTCCGGACGCTTCGGAAGTCGATGTAAACGACGACAGCAGTGCAATTCGTGTGCCCTCATTGAGTTTTTCCGCAGGAACGTTCTCGATTCCGTTCTCCGTCGTCGAGACGAACGGATGGGCGGGGCTGACGACCACCTCACGTCCGAGCCGCGTCCGGATACGATAGAGGGCACCATCATATTGCTGTCTGAATACGTGCGAAACGGGAGCGGAGGTAACCGTCAGGTCCGACTGAAGCGCCGGTACCTGGAGATCCATCTTACACTCCAACCAGGTCTCGTCTGGTTCGTCGCTGACGTCCCTTGGATCCTCCGCTTCGGCCGACTCGAAGATATCCTCGATACGTCTGTACGTGCCATCCGCCAGCAGTATCTCTTCATCGGGAGCCAGACATTTTCCGGCGTTGGGCGGACCGTAAATTCCGATACGTTTCGTCTCATCTCCCGAGAACAGACTCGACGTCGCCCGAGAAATGCTCGATTTGAGGCTCGTTATCAGTCCCATATCATCCTCCCACGGCCCCGATTTCGAGTCGAAATCGGAGTCGCTCTGCGCGTAATACCTTACCGCACTCACTTAACTGTGTGTCAGACGCAGGTCACACGATTGCGCCGTAACGCGAAAATGACGTCGTGGTGGACTCAGATACGTCGAGATGACGTATCCAGATAAGGACCCGGACGACCTCGTCGGAACGTTCCAACCCTTCGGATGCGGTTTCGCGATATGGCGTGACTGTCGAAAAATACGAACGTCTCGTGGCTCGTTGCTCACGATGGACTTGGGTCGTATGGCTCCGAGCAAGAACCCGTCGGAATCTCCGGAGCTCAACTGCGGTGACCGGTAGAGCGACCGTGAAAGGGTCGATCCGATCCCCCACCCCTCCGTTTCGGGTGGAACGGACGGGAACAGAGAGCCGTTGTGGGGCCGGTGTGTGTCGTTGGAGCAATCCGGAATTTCACCCGAAAGGTCGGAGAAATGATTCATTAGACTTTACTAGATCCCACGTAGGTGGAAGTAACCTCCGACAAAAGTGTTGCTAGAGTGAACTAATTTTTAACAACAGCTAGAAATCCACATCGCTTTTCTCCAGTACGGATTAGGTTTGTATACCTTCCACATAAGTTTTCCCATTGTCAATTTTCCCGTAACCCTTCGCTCTTTTCCACCATTCCACCTGAAACGAAGGGGTGGGGGGCGTGAACATTCTCT
>CAZLHT010000034.1:0-6901 GCA_964559185.1 uncultured Natronomonas sp. | reverse complement strand
GTCGGAACTCGTTATCCCCGAGTGGCATTTTGTATCGTTCTTGCTTTACCCAAAATTTTATAGCGTTGTTGGACCATCGGTTCGAGTGCATCAAGTGGACGACCGTGTTACCCCCGGACTGTGCTTATATATACGTAGCCGGGATTTGTACACTGTACACCGCCGATTTGTGGGAGCGCGTGAAGCGATTCCACCTGAAATTGAGGGGTTTCGAGCATGACCGATAATGATACCGAGGAACGATCGACGGACGACCCCCTGGTGAACGACGACCGGAAACAGGGCGATACCGCCTCCGACGACCGCGAGAGCGACGACGACGATGGCGAAGGCGACGAGATCGAGGCGACCAGGATACGGCCGTCCGGAATAGATTCCGCCGAGACGGACTCGATCGATTTAAATACGTATTCCGAGGGTTCTGAGGAAGAAATCCCGTCGCAATCATCGACTATTCCAGACGAAATTGAGGGGTCTAAAACAGAGGAGTCAACGCCCCCGGGAGAATCCACCGCCGGTGACGGTTCAGCGACGGAAAATCCCGAGGGATTCTCAGGCGACATCGACGTCGATCTCGACGCCGAGTCCAAAGCAGGGCAGGGAAAAGGGGAGGATGGGGAGGAAACCTCGCGTGGACTTTTCGACGATCTCCTCGAGGGAGAGCCCATCTTCGAGAACAAGGAGGTTCTCCGTCCGTCCTACACTCCCCACAGACTTCCTCACCGCGAGGAGCAGATCAACGACGTGGCGACGATACTCGTCACCGCGCTCCGCGGGGATACCCCCTCGAACATCCTCATCTACGGAAAGACGGGAACCGGAAAGACCGCGAGTGCCAAGTTCGTCAGCGAAGAACTCGAAACCACTTCACAGAAGTACGAGGTCCCGTGTGAAGTTCAATACATCAACTGCGAAGTGACCGACACGCAGTATCGCGTACTCGCCACACTGGCGAACGAGTTCATAGAGCAAAACGAGACGTACATCGAGAATCGGCTCGACGAACTCGAGACGCTCCGCGATCACGCCGTGGAGTCCCCGACGGAATTCGACGACACAGCCTTCGAAAGCGTCGACGCCATAGAAGACCGAATGGACCAGCTCGAAACGGACCTCGAGAGTTTCGACCCTGTCCCCATGACCGGCTGGCCGACCGACAGGGTCTACTCGACGTTTTTCGACGCCGTGGATCATCACGAGCGCGTCGTCGTGATCATGCTCGACGAGATTGACAAACTCGTCGAGAAAAGCGGCGATGACACGCTGTATAACCTCTCAAGGATGAACTCCGAGCTGGAGGACTCCCGGGTTTCCATCATGGGCATCTCGAACGATCTCAAGTTCACCGACTTCCTCGATCCGCGGGTCAAATCCAGCCTCGGCGAAGAGGAGATTGTCTTTCCCCCCTACGACGCCACGCAGCTCCGGGACATCCTCCAGCACCGCGCCGAAACCGCGTTCAAATCCGGAATCCTCTCCGAGGACGTGATCCCGCTTTGTGCCGCCTTCGCCGCCCAGGAACACGGCGACGCCCGTCGGGCGCTGGATCTGCTCCGAACCGCCGGCGAACTCGCAGAGCGCGATCGAACCGAAACGGTCGAGGAAGAACACGTCCGCAAAGCTCAAGAGAAGATCGAACTCGACCGCGTCGTCGAGGTCGTCCGGACCTTACCGACCCAATCGAAGCTCGTCCTCTACGCGACAATCCTCCTCGAGAAGAACGGCGTCCACAACATCAACACCGGCGAGGTGTTCAACATCTACAAGCGACTCTGTCAGGAAATCGGTGCCGACGTACTCACCCAGCGACGGGTTACCGACCTGATAAGTGAACTCGACATGCTCGGCATCGTCAACGCAATCGTCGTCTCGAAGGGTCGATACGGCCGGACGAAGGAGATCAATCTCTCCGTCCCTCTCGACGAGACCGAAGCCGTCCTCCTCTCGGACTCGCGTATCGGCGAGGTCGAGGACGTCCAGCCGTTCGTCCAGGCGCGGTTCGATAACTGACGGTTGGCGCTCTCGAAATCCTCACCCGCTGGATAACTCAGGTGGGAATAGTCTGGTCCTTCTCACCCGCGATCTCTACCGACGAACTGTCGGATGAGGTCTACGACGGGAAATGATTCACGGTGATGGTCGAACCGAACGAAACTATGCGACGGCGACAGATTCCGTGGGAGACGGTGGGTGTGATCTCTTTCCCAGAGGGGGATAGATTCCACAATGAACGGCACCATCAAGTGCGTGAGGGATCCATACCGTCCATGAAGATCGCAGTCTACGGTGCAGGCGGCGTCGGGGGGTACTTCGGCGGCCGGTTGGCTCAGGCCGGTTCGGACGTTCACCTGATCGCGCGCGGTGACCATCTCGAGGCGCTTGAGGAGAGCGGTCTCACGGTGAAAAGCGTTCACGGCGATTTCGACGTCGATCTTCCCGCCACGGACGATCCGGCAGCGATCGGTGAATGCGAC
Organism: uncultured Natronomonas sp.; assembly: GCA_964559185.1. GTDB lineage: Archaea > Halobacteriota > Halobacteria > Halobacteriales > Haloarculaceae > Natronomonas. The sequence continues at coordinate 4,427 of CAZLHT010000034.1, read as the reverse complement.
GTCGTCCTCTTTTGCGTCAAGTCGTTCGACACCGAATCTGCAGCCGAAACGCTGGGGCCGCTTCTCGGCGAGGACACCGCCGTGATCTAGCTGCAGAACGGCGTCGAAAAAGAGGAACACCATGCGGCGGAGATCGGTCGGGATAGGGTGATGGGCGGCGTCGCCTACATCTTCTCGACGATCGGTGAGCCGGGCGTGATCGAACACACCGACGGCCCCGCCCGGATCGTCTACGGCGAACTCGACGGAACCCGAAGCGAGCGGGCCGAACGCTTTGACGAACGCTGTCAGCGTGCCGTTGGCATGGAGGGCGTCCTCTCCGGGGAGATCCGGACGGAACTGTGGAACAAGTTCACGCTCATCGCCGCGATCTCGGGAGTTACGGCGGCCATACGCCTGCCGATCGGCCCCATTCGCGACGTCGACGAATCGTGGGAACTCTTCGTCGGTCTGCTTGAGGAGGCGAAAACGGTGGCGGCCGCCGACGGTGTCGACGTCACCGACGACGTCATCGGCGAGTGGGTCTCGCTCGCACGCGATCTCGATCCGGACTCCTACTCTTCGCTCCATTACGACATGACCCACGGCAAGCGAATGGAGCTCGACGCGCTGGGGGGGACGGTAGTCCGGAAGGCGGACGAGCACGATCTCGAGGTCCCCCGCTCTCGAACCGTCCATGCCATCCTTCGCCCGTGGGCGGTACGAAACGGCGGGACGTGACGAGACGGGATTTCTCTAACTTCGGTCGCCCCCCCCCGACGTCGAACCCCTCCGTTTCTTCTGGAAGTTCGAGCCGGTCGGAACGAACTGAAGCGTTTAAACCGCTTCCCGGAGAATCGAGCCGACATGAGTCGAGCTACCAAAATCGTGCTCGGAACGATCACCACCGCGTTCGTCGTCGGACTGGTATTGCTCGTCGCCATCGCGGCGGTGTGATGTTCGATCGACGGCAACTCTCGGGCGAGCCGAACGCCATTCGCGACGAGCACGCACCGAATGCGATCGTCTTCGACGTCCGGCGCGATTTCGAAACGTTGCCGTCGGCCGTCGCGGAGAATCTTCTCGCGGTCGTCTCCTCTGTCGATCCGATTTCCTACGACGAAGCGTCGATTCCGCGGGACGCTCCGAAGACGATTCGTCGTCTCGCGAGCGAGTCGCTCACTATCGGCGCGCCCGGCGACGGTGGGATCTGTTGGACCCGTCAGACGACGCCGCCGGTCGTGTTCGTCAAGCCGAGATTGGCCGGCTCTCCCGAGGGTTTCGTTCGATTTCTCGTCGCCGAAGCTCTCGCTGAGGTCGGCCTCGACTGTCCGGAGCACTTCCTCGGCTACCTCGAAGCCGCCTACCCCGCGCTCGCCGACTCGGTCCCGCTTTCGCCGGGCGAGACCTACCAGCTCGCAGCTGCCCTCCATACCGCGTACGTCGGCCTCCACACTCGCGACGCGTTCGCCGACTGGGACGAGACGTCCCCAACGCTGTACGCCGAGTGGGTCGACGCCGGCGAACGACTCGAACCGCGGCTCTCGGGACTCTCCAGGGACGTCGCGGTCGGTCGGACGACGTTCGCCGACGCGGCCGAGTTGGCCTGTAGCGCCGTCAAACACGACGTCGAACTTCCGAAGCCGTTCGACGCGCTCGACGCCGCCGCCGACCGCGAGCACGGCTCGGCGTTCGCCCTCAGGTGGGCCGAAAAGACGTTCGAGGCACTCGAGGGGGGCTGATCGCATTCGACGCGGATGGCTTCCGGTACTTCCCGACCGCAGAATTCTTTAGAACCCGCTCGGAGAAGGGCGGTACATGAGTAAATTTCGTTTCGTCACGCCGATCGACGTTCGATTCGGCGATCTCGACACGCTCGGGCACGTGAACAACGTCCCGTACATCCGATATCTCGAGGAGGGTCGCGGACGATACTTCGACGAGGTCGTCGGTGTTCCCTTCGAGGACCTCGATACGGTCGTGGCCGATTTACACGTCGAGTACCGCGATGAGATAACCCGCGAACAGGCGGTCGAGGTTGCGGTTCGCGTTCCCGATCTCGGAAATTCGAGCCTCCCGATGGAGTACGAGATCCGAGCGAGCGAGCCCGACACCGGAGAGACGACGGTTGCGGCGACGGCCGAGACGATCCAGGTCAATACGGATCGCGAGGCGGGCGGGGCCGCTCCAATCCCCGACGAGTGGCGCACCGCGATCGGTGAGTGGGAGGGACTCTGAACGGCTCCTCGGTCTTCCCTCACTGATACGCCTGTAGGCCGGTGAGATCCTCGCCGAGGATCAGCGTGTGGATGTCGTGGGTGCCTTCGTAGGTGTAGACGGTTTCGAGGTTCGCCATGTGACGCATCGGCGAGTAATCGGCGGTGATCCCGTTCCCGCCGAGCATCTCTCTCGCGATGCGGGATTGATCGCGGGCCATCCGGACGTTGTTTCGCTTGGCCATCGAGACGTGCTGGGGTCGCATCGCGTCGCCCTCTTTCAACTCGGCCAGCCGATCGACGAGCAACTGCGCCAGCGTGATCTGCGTCGCCATCTCGGCGAGTTTCTCCTGCTGGAGTTGAAATCGGCCGATCGGACCGCCGAACTGCTCGCGATCGATGGCGTACCCGCGAGCGGTTTCGAAGCAGTCTCTGGCCGCCCCGACCGCGCCCCAGGCGATACCGTACCGCGCCTGGGTGAGACACGACAGCGGCCCTTTCATCCCCTCGACGCCGGGGAGGACGGCCGTCTTCTCGACTCGAACGTCGTCGAGGTGGATTTCGCCGGTGACCGACGCCCGGAGCGAGAGCTTCTCGTGGATCTCGGTGGTCGTCACGCCGTCTTCGTCGGTATCGACGAGAAAGCCGCGGACGGTGTCGTCGTCGGATCGGTCCTTCGCCCAGACGACGGCCACGTCGGCGATCGGGGAGTTGGTGATCCACGTCTTCGCGCCGTCGAGGACGTATTCGTCGCCGTCGCGCACGGCGCGCGTTTCCATCGCGGAGGGGTTCGATCCGTGCTCGGGTTCGGTGAGCCCGAAACAGCCGACTTTCTCGCCCGATCCGAGATCACGGAGGTACTCCGCTTTCTGTTCGTCGCTCCCGAACGCGTGAATGGGATACATGACGAGCGCGCCCTGAACGGAGGCCATCGACCGGAGCCCGGAGTCGCACGCCTCGAGTTCTCGCATCAACACTCCGTAGGCGCGTTCCGATAGGTCGGGGAGGCCGTATCCCTCGAGGTTCGGTGCGTAGAACCCCAACTCGCCCATCTCCTGGATGAGCGCTTCCGGGAACGTGCCTTCAATCCAGTGGTCACCGATGTCGGGTCTGACGCGGTCGTCGACGAACCCCCGGGCCGTATCCCGGACCATCCGCTCCTCCTCGCTCAATTCCGATTCGAGATCGAAGTAATCGAGCATAGTCGTCGTTCGATTCGACGGGTCAAAAACGCTCGTGTCGGGCGTCCCGGTGGGACTTCTGTCGTCGGGGGCTATCGCCGTCGTCTCGAAACGCGCTCCTCTGCGGTCTCTTTCGTTACCACCTCGTACAATATCGCCCTTCCTCCGTCGGCTTTCGGCCGCAACACCCGCCCGAGTCGCTGGGTGAACTCCCGTTCGCTGCCGGATCCCGAGAGGACGACGGCCACGTTCGCGTCGGGCACGTCGACGCCCTCGTCGAGGACGTTCGCGGCGACGATCCTGGAGTACGTCCCGCGGCGAAATCGATCGAGAATCTCTCGACGTTCGTCGGCGCTCGTCTCGTTCGTGATCGGCGGGATGAGAAAGCGCGACGCGAGCTCGTAGACGAGATCGGTGTAGGCGGTGAAGACGATGATCCGATCTCCGCGGTGTCGATCGAGAATATTCGCGAGCGCCTCCGTCTTGCCGTCGGCGTTCATCATGACCTCGCGGGCCCGCTCTTTGGCGAGCAGCGCCTCCCGCGCCTTCGGATCCGATCCCGACCGTTTGACGAGTTCCCGATAATCGCTCCCGCTTCGGAGCTGCAGCCCGGAATTGGCGAGGTAATCGGTGAACGTGCCCTGAAACCGCTCGTACCGCTCCCGCTCTTCGGCCGTCAGTTCGACTTCGATCCGCTTGATGTCGTACTCGGCGAGGTGCTCGCCGGCGAGGTCGTCTGCGGAGAGCCGGTAGACGACGGAACCGACGAGTTCTTCGATCACCTCGTGTGCGCCGTCCGGCCGTTCGAACGTCGCGGTGAGCCCGAGCCGCGCCGGCGTGGCCATCAGCCGGGCGATGTCGCGGTATCCCTCGCCGCCGAGGTGGTGGACCTCGTCGAAGACGACGAACTCGAAGTCGCCGCCGACGTCGTCGGCCCGCAGGTACGCGGAGTCGTACGTCGACACCGTGATCGGCTCCTGGCGCTGTTCGCCGCCGCCGAACTGGCCGACCGGGACGTCGAACTCCGCGTCGAGTTCGCGGCGCCACTGGT
>CAZLHT010000033.1:0-9554 GCA_964559185.1 uncultured Natronomonas sp. | reverse complement strand
ACCGGGGACAGCTCGATCTTCAGTCGAGTGCTCTCCCAATCTGAGCTAAGGCGGCTCGCACCTTGACCGAGGCCGACACCATCAAAAAGGGTTTCGAATACCGGCGACGGGGTGGTATTTCCCCCGGCGGGCAGCCGATCCGCCTATCGCGAACACGAACGGCCATCGACTCCCCGAAGCTCTCACGTCTACGTCCGAACCCGTGTTTCGCCTTCCGAACTCGACGGGGCCGACATCGATATCACCCACGTACGTCCCGTTTACCTCCGTTTGAAGGCCAACGTTTAACCGGATCGTAGCGCATTACCTGTGCGTGCCGATTCAGCGCGTACGATCCCTCGAAGCTGTCTATCGGGCGGTCGCCGACCGTGATCTCGTAATCGTCCCGGACAACTCCCTCGCTGACGCCATCGCCCGCCGCGTCGAAACGCCGCGCTTTGGGACCTTCGTAACCACGCCCCGTCGCCTCGCGGCGGGTCGACGCGAGCGGGCCGAGGATCGCCTCGCCTTTCTGGACGTCGTCGATCGGATCGACCGCCCCTGGAAGGCCGTCGCCCACGCCGTCGGCAACGTTCTCCAGTGCTGGGAGCACCGGGGACGACCCGAGGCGATCTTCGAGTACGACGCCTACGTCGACGAGACGACGGAGCGCGTCGTCGAAATCGTGGCCGAGCGTGACTCGACGTCGGGCGCACTCACCGACTTTCGGATCGACGACGACCGATCCATCGCCGTCGTCGGCTACGAGCAACTGACCGAACTGGAGCGATCCGTCCTCCCTGCCGAGTACGACCGCGTCGACCTCTTCACCGAGGAGCCGTTCGAATACCCGCCGTTCCACGTCTTCGACACGCCCGCGGACATTGTCGACTCGCTCCTCGAGACCGTGACGGCGGAACGAGCCGACGACACCGCCGGAGCGAATGTCCCCGAGAACGTGGCCGTCGTCCTTGATGGTGGGAGTCGCTACTCCTCGCTCGTCGAGTCCGCGCTCGAGGCCGCCGACGTCCCCTACTACGGCGGTCCCGGCTTCGTCGACGACCCCGACCACCGCCGGTTCGTCCGTCTCCTCCGGGCGTCCCATCGCGGCTCGGATACCACCGTCGCGGACGTCAGATCCATCTGTTCGGGGATGGGGTGGGAGCTCCCTCTCGATCACGACGCGAAGCGTTTCGACGCCGTCGACGCGCCGGAACTCGAGTGGATCGCCGACTTCCGCGATGCCGTCGGCGAGCGAACGTTCGAGGGGGCCCTCGCGGACTACGAGTCGGCGATCGGTCGCTCCCTGACGGCGTTCCGCGAGGAACTCTCGACGCTCGGACTGCTGGGACGACCCATCGATCGCGGTCGCGTCGAGGATCTCGCGTACTACCTCCGGACGTATGACGTTCCGGTCGATCGCGAGAACGAGGGGGTCCTGCTCGCCGACGCCAAGTCGTCGGGCTACGTCGACCGACCGGTGGTGTTTCATCTCGGCATCGACGAGGGATGGACCCACTCTGCGCCGCGGCGTCCCTGGGTCGACACCGAGGCGCAGTTCGAGCGGGACATCCGCCGGTTCCAACTCCTTCTCCAGAGCGGGACCGAGCGGTACTACCTCGTCCGGGACGCCGCCGGCGGACGGCCGGTGAGGCCGTGTCCGTACCTCGGTGAGCTACTCGACGAGGAGTTCGAACGGTTCGGCGACCTCGACTCGGTGCGCTACGCGCGTCCGCCCACGGCCGACCAGCGAGGCTTCGAACGAGAGTCGATCGACGTCGCCTCCGACCCCCTCGACACGCTCAGCCAGTCGGATCTCAACGCCTACGTCAACAGCCCCCGGGACTACTTCTTCGGCCGCCTCCTCGAGACCCCGGACCGGGACTACCTCCACGAGGGGACCCTCTTTCACGACTTCGCGGAGTTCTACGTCGACCATCCCGATCGGATCGACGAGGCCGGCATCGAGGCGGCCGTCGACGTCATGCTCGACGAAGCGGGTGCCTTCTTCCACGGGGACGACGAGCCCCTTCGCCGTCGGAAATACCGGATCGGCGTCGAAACCATCGTCGAGTTCCTCGACGCGAACCGACCGGAACGGGGGGACTTTCTCACGCCGGCCTCTGGGTGGGGTTCGAACGTCTTCGCCGAGCGCTTCGACGCCCCCGTCGATTCGCCGCTCGCCGAGCGGTGGTTCGAGAACGAGGCCATCGGGGCGAAGGGCAAGATCGACCTCGTCCGCGCCCCCGACCACCTCGTCGACTACAAGAGCGGCCGAAAGCGGTCGGCCTATAGCGTCGTCAAAGGGGCCGCCGTGGATCCGCCGGACGATGCGCCGAACTTCCAGGCCGCGCTCTATCTGAGCCACTTCCGGACCGTCCGACCGGACGAGCGGATCCGGTTCACGTTCTTTCACTTCCTCGAGACGCTGGACGACGTCGTCGCCGGGGACGCCAACCTCGAGGACGCGTTGACGACGGTGACCTATCACCCCGAGACGTTCGAGGAGTTCCTCCCGTCGAGAGAAGCCTACGGACACCTCCTCGACGGGTACGCCGACTGTGCGGCGACGTTCGAAAACCTCGGGTTCGAGGCCTACGCGGACGTCGTACGCGATCTCTCCTTTCCGGAGAGCGCAGACCGCGACGAGCTTCGCGAGTCGACGTTCGCCGGGGCGTTCACCGCCGCGGTCGACGCCGCAACCGACGACGGCATCGACGCCGAGAAGGGCTGCGATCAGGCCATCCGCGAACTCGACGGCGTCCGAAGGCGGGCGTTCTTCGAGGGGGATCTGGACGCCTTCGATGCGTTTCTCGCGGCGCGAATCGACGAGATAAATCGCAATCGATCAGGCGAGGACCGCTTTCCCGTCGACGGACTCGCGGGGGAACCGAACTACCGACGCGTCGACCACCGGGACCTGCTGTTAGGGGGCGAGCGATGAGCGACCCCGCGCCGAATCGACGACAGCGGCGACTCATCGAGAACACCGACGGGATCTACCTCGTCGACGCCGGGGCCGGGACCGGAAAGACCTTCGCCGTGACCCGTCGCTACGCCACCATCGTCGATGGCTCTGACGTCGAACCCGACGACGTGCTCCTCGTGACGTTCACGCGGAGCGCCGCCACGGAGATGAAAGAGCGTATCGTCGAGCGCTCGGACTACGGCTACCGGGAACTCGCCGACGCGCCCATCCGGACGTTTCACGCACAGTGTCACGAACTCCTCCGCGAACACGGCTACGACGCCCCCTCCCACCTCGGTATCGACGACCGGATCACGGAGTCGACGCGCCTCGTCGAGGACGAACTCGTCGAGAACGAACTGTTCCGGGAGTTCATCGGTCGGTTCCGGGACACCCACCCGGCGTACGCCGACCGGTTCCGGGCGGTCGATGACCCGATCGAACTGCTCGATGTCGTCAGGCGACTCGCCGCGAAGGGTATCTTCCCGACGGCCGAGGGCTGGTATCGCGGCGACGAGACCCACCTGGACGGCGACTTCGAGCAGTTCGAGGTACTGTTCGAGGATCGAAACGAACCGAGAAACGGCGGGCGCAAACAGTCGAAGCTCCGCGAATCGCTCGGCCGCTTCGGCAGCGAGAAGGCCTACCTCCCCGACGCGCCCTCGAAGACGGACCTGCGAGGCGGCCGTGGGACGAAACAACTCGACGACGCCGTTGGGAGACGGGTCTTCGAGGAGGATCGAGAGGGGCTCAAGGCGTTCGTCCACGACGTCTACTTCGAGTACCTCGAGTTCGCCCTCGGCCGGGACTTTCTCAACTTCGGGTTCCTCCAGCTGTTCGCGTTCGTCCTCCTGTGTGAGGACCACGACCTCCGCGAACGGATCGCCTTCGAGTACCTCATGGTCGACGAGTTCCAGGACACCAGCGAGATCCAGTTCAAGCTGACGCTGCTGTTCGCCGGCACCGACAACCTCTGTGTCGTCGGCGACTGGAAACAGAGCATCTACTCGTTCCAGTACGCCGACGTCGACAACATCGTCGAGTTCGAGGATCGCCTCGACAGGTTCGCGACCGACCTCAACGACGACGCCGAGCGCGTGCGTTTGGCGACGGACGACGTCCACCGGATCGAACTGACGGAGAACTACCGGTCGACGCAGGCGATTCTCGATTTCGCCGAGGAGGCGCTCGTGACCCCCGCGACGAGTGGGGACGAGGTCGACGAGGGCGTCCTCGACGACGTGGTGTCTCTGTCCGCCGACGCGTCCGTCGAGGGGACCGCCATCGAGGCGATACAACACGAGGACGAACACGAGGCGGTGCTTTCGACCGTCCAGCGCGTCGTCGGCAATTACGAGTACGCCGTCGAGGACGACGCGGGAAACCCCAGACCGCCGGCCTACGGCGACATTGCCGTCCTGACGAGAACGCGAGACTACGGTCGGAAGCTTCTCGATGTCGCCGGGGCGTACGACTTCCCGATGGCCTACGACGGGGGTGTCGAACTCTTCCGGACGGACCCGGCGAAACTCCTCCTCGCGTGGCTTCGAATTCTGGACTCCGGGGCCGAGCGGGGTTGGGCCGTCGTCCTCGAACGCGCCGGGTACACGCTGAAGGAGGTCGAACGCGCACTTTCGACCGGGGAGTACCCGGATACCATGGCGGCCTTTCGCGCGGAACTCGATGCGATGGAATCCGTCGGCTCCGTTGCTCGGCGGGTCTTCGATCGCTACGGGTTCGACGGGGACGAACCGGCCGTCATCCTGCACACGATACAGTCGATTCACGACTCGACGACGCTGACCCGCGGCGAACTGATCCGGTTCGTCGAGCGGGCCATCGAGAACGGCACCACCTACGACGTCCAATCCGGCACCGGCGACGATTCGGTCACGGTGCAGACGATTCACGCCGCCAAAGGCCTCGAGTATCCCATCGTGATCCTCGCGAACATGAACGAGGGTCGGTTTCCGCCGTCGTCTCGAGATTCCAGCGTCGTTCGCTACGAGGAGCCGATCGGGCTCCGTCAGCGAAAGCGCTACGCCGAGCGCGGTGAGCACCCCCACGTCTACGACAACTGGCGGTACGACGTGCTCCGACGCTGTCTCCCCCGCGAGTACGACGAGGAGCGACGATTGCTCTACGTCGCCATCACGCGGGCGGAGCGCCACGTCATCTTCGCGTGCGGCGAGAAGCCGAACGCGTTCGCGACGGAACTCCCCGTCGAGATTCGGACGGAATCGTCGGCGATCGAGACGGTCGATCGAAACCGGACCGTTCAGACGCAACTCCCCTTCGCGATTTCGCCGCCCGACGGCCCCATCGGTGTGACCCCGCATTCGTTGATGGACGATCGCGTCTTCGAGCGCGCCGACGATGGGACGGAACCGGTGGACGGGCGCGGCACCGGGTTCGGCTCGGACCTCCACGAGTTCGCCGAAGACTACGCGGACGACGTCGACGTGACGCCGTCGAACGCCGACGAGCGACGGGTCGGCGATTTCGTCGACGAGCTGGAGGGGGAGCTGTTCGTCGAGGAGCCGGCCAGGTTGCCACTGGAGGTCGACGGCGAGCGCGTGAGTCTTTCCGGGATCGTCGATTTGGTTCACGTGACGCCAGAACGCGTCGAAATCGTCGATTACAAGACGGACTCGAGCCGTCGGGCCGAAGAGGAGTACCAAAAACAGCTGAGCGTCTATTACCACGTGCTCGCCTCGGAGTACGCGGATCGGACGGTCACGATGAGTCTGTACTACACGGCCGAGGACGAACGGGTCTTCCTCTCACCGCTATCCATCGACGAGATTCAGGCGTTGGTCGAAACGATGTGAACTACCCCACACCCTGTTCCATTTCACTCTATCCGTTTCATCGGCTTACGTCCCCGGCGCTTACCAACGGATCTTCGATATTTCTGAAGCGAGCTGGATCCATCGAAGCCGTCTCCGCGAATCTGTGTGACGAGGACATGGTCCCCCGAGTCACGCCGACGGAGAAACGTCGTGACTTTCGCTTCTTAGATTGTTTGTCGTAGTGCTTTTCGAGAATCCGGACCGAAACGTCAACTCTATCGCTGAGCAATTCCTTTGGCACACCCGTATCGAGGTGGGACACGATCGCCCACGTCCGTAACGGCCGGGTGGTGAACGATTCGCTCGTCGGGTGTGCGCATCGCAGAATCGTATGGGTCCGGGCGGAGTCGAACCACCGATCTCGGCCTTGTAAAGGCCGCGTCATAACCAACTAGACCACGGACCCGGCGTTCGGGTGGAACGGTTCGGGGCGCATAACCCTTACTCTCTGCGACGGAACGCTTACCCGATCGCGCGGCCTCACTACCGGCATGGCTTCCCGGTGGATCGGCTACGGCGCAGTGGCCGCCGTCGTCGTCGCGTCCCTCGTCCTGCTGGGGGTCTCGACGGGCGCGATCGCGCCGCTTTTGGGCGATGGATACGATCCGGACGAGTACGACCCCGGAGACGACGAGGAATCGGTCCACGGCGACTACGAGCACGCGACCGTCTCCGTCCTCGACGACGAGACCGGCGCGGAACTCGACCGCGTCGAGGCGGCGATCGCCGACACGTTCGAAACGCGCTATCTTGGGTTGAGCGCCACGGACGAACTCCCCGAGGACCGCGGCATGCTCTTCGTCCACGACCGATCCGTCGAACATCCCTACGTGATGCGGAACATGTCCTTCGGCATCGACATCGTCTTCGTCGACGTGGACGGGACGATCACGACGATTCACGAGGCCCCGAAACCGGGACCGGGCGAGGACGGCAACGACCACGAATACGAAAGCGAGACGCCGTACCGGTACGTTCTCGAGGTGAATCGCGGTTGGACGGCCGATCGCGACGTCGAGATCGGAGACGAAATCTCCTTCGAGCGATAGCCGGGATGAGCGCGTCGTGATCGTGCGACACGATCGACGAGGACGCCCCGGCGACGACGAATTCGCCGATGAACTGACGAACCCGACCACGACCTCGACGTCTGTCCCCCCACGTGCGTCACCGAACCGATGGGGTCGACATCGTCGCGGAGACGACCGTCTCGAGGGCATCGATTTCGTGTCGATTCGGAAAACACCGGCCGTTCCGTTCGATCCAATGGGCGGCGTTCAGTTTTGCATCCGTTTGAACTGGTCGATGAGTTCTTCCGCGGAATCGCCCGAGTCGTACTCGACCGTCCCCTGATAGGTCGTGCGCTCGTCGTCGAACGCGGCGTCGACCGTCGACGTCTTCTGTTCCCGGCGCTCGTGCTCGTCTTCGTCATAGGCACCCATTGACATGGTATGCAATGGCTTGAGTGGGATCTAATATGAATGTATCGGGAAACCTTCCGGCATCATTTCCGGGGCGTTCGACCGACTTCGAAAACGCAACCGGTAAACGGATCGGCGTCCAACGATATGCGTGGCAGGCCCGCTTCGATTCCGACGCGATTCGGGGACGTGGACGCGCGAGCGTATCCGGACCCAACTGCTCGCACCGCTCGAGCGATCCTTCGGGGCGACTCTCCAGGATCCGTGGTTTTCCGTCGGCGACGATCGCTACGAGTCCGTCCGATTCGAGATGCAAAACGGTGATTTCGCGCTCTTTTGTTTCGGTCCGGATCGCGCGTACTGGCTGGGAAACACCGAAACGCCGGAGGTGCTGTGGCGCACCGACAAGGAGACCTTCGCACAGGCGCCCTACGCGGTCACCCGGTGGGCACAGAGAGAACTGACCGCCCGCCTCGAGGTCACCGATCCGTGGCTCGCCGAGTTCGAGTACGTCTCGTGGTTTTTCCTCCCGGTCTTCTTCTCGAAGGACGGCCGACAGACCACCCGCCGGTTTTTCGACGAGGACGCCGCGGGCTTTCCCGACGCGACTCGCGAGGCCGGGCTCGAATTCTACGAATCGCTGTTGCGGACCGGCACGCTGGACGAACACCGCTATACGATGGCTTCGAAGCTCGGCACCTCCCCGGGGTTCGATTTAACGCGCATGCGCGCGACGATGTCCGAATTCACCGTCGCAAAACTGTTCGCCGACGCCGGACTCGCGTTCGAGCCGGAGGTCGAACAGACGAGTGGTCACGCCCTCGATTTCGCCGTCGAAGGTCACCTCGTGGAGGTCACCCGGCCCGAGCCGCCGGCCAGGCGTTCGCGCGCCGATCACCCCGTCGCCGCCGTCAGAGAGACCGGCCGCGCAAAGCGGACGGATCAACTCGCCGAGCATCCCGACGCCGTCCTCTTCGTCGACTGCACCTCCTTTTCCGACGCCGAGTGGGCGACCGTCGCGGGCGAACGGCCAGGCGTCGGCCACGAGCCGACCGTCGTGTTCCGGGCGCGTCCGGCCGGTCGAATCGAAGCCTATCGGTACGGCCGTCTTCCCTTCGATCTCGACGCCGGGGTCGAGTTCGTCTGACCCGGCGCCGAGTCGGAACGGCTAACAGCCAGCCGAACTGACACCGGGACAATGAGAGTGCCCGAAACGCAACTCGCGCTGCTCGAAGCCGCCAGCGCGACGGGGACGAAAACGGTTGCACAGCTCGCCGAGGAGCTGGGGGAGGACCCGGCCGCCGTCACGCGGGCCGCCTTCGAACTCGAGGAGGCGGGCCTGCTTGCGGTCGAGGAACGCGTCGCCGAATCGGTGACGCTCACCGAGGAGGGCCGACGCTACCGCGAGGCCGGACTGCCCGAGCTCAGACTCCGGTCTGCGGCCGCCCAAGCGGGTGCGGAGACCTCGCCGGTCGAGATGGGCCGACTCGTCGGGGACGCCGAACTGGACGGCCCAGAGGTCGACGTCGCGCTGTCGAACTTCGCGAGGAAGGGCTACGGCGATATCGGCGGCGGCGAGGTCTCTCTCGCCCCGAAGCCGACCTCTGATCCCGACGCCGACCCGGAGGCAGCGGCGCTCGAAGCGATCGGACTTTCCGACGGCGAGGATGGGGCCGATTCCCTCGACGGCGACGTCCTCGACCGCCTCGAATCCCGCGAACTGATCGAGCGGACCGAGACGACCGTCCGGAGCGTCGCGCTCACCGACGCGGGCGTCACGGCGCTCATGGAGGGCGTCGAGGCCGCCGAGACGGTCGGCGCGATCACGCCGGAACTGCTCACCTCCGGCGAGTGGGCCGAGGTCGAATTCGCCGAGTACAACGTCGAAGCCGACGCCGAAACCACCCACGGCGGCTCCGAACACATCCTCAGACAGACCGCGAACCGCGTGAAGGACGTCCTCGTCGGGATGGGCTTTCGGGAGATGGAGGGCCCCCACGCAGACGCGGACTTTTGGATCAACGACTGTCTGTTCATGCCGCAGGATCACCCCGCCCGAACCCACTGGGACCGGTTCGCGCTGGACGTCCCGGCGATGGAAGAGCTGCCCGAGGATCTCGTCGAGCGCGTCGAGGACGCCCACAGGAACGGCGTCGGCCCCGACGGCGACGGCTATCACTCCCCGTGGGACGAGGATTTCGCCCGCGCCGTCGCGCTCCGCGGACACACGACCTCGCTCTCGATGCGGTATCTCTCCGGGCACGCCGTCGGCGAACTGGAGCCGCCCCAGCGGTACTTCAGCGTCGAGAAGGTCTACCGCAACGACACGCTCGA
>CAZLHT010000032.1:0-9576 GCA_964559185.1 uncultured Natronomonas sp. | reverse complement strand
TCGTTCGGCGACTGGACGGCGTTGACCGCGTCGATGGAACCCATTCCGTCAAACATACGCCGTATAGAATTATACGTGGTAAAAAACGTTCGCCACGTCATCGGGCCGAAAAATCGCGACCGTGGGTGTCTCATCCCCACCTACCGCACCTACGCGTCCGCGAACCGAATGAGAAGTGAGTGGAAAATCCGAACACGCTTGGAGCCGACCGTCCACGACGCATCGAACGAAAGAGAAGACAATATTCCTACATAAACGAATAATATAAATATTTTATCAAAAGGAGAAATAAGATCACGGTTGAATCCCCATTTCCATCGGAGATCTCGAAAAGTAGAGATAGGACCGGATTGAATCGGAATATTCCGAAACAAAACGGGAGATCGTATCGAAGAATACATCCCATTCGTCACCGGACCGAACGCCCTAAATGTGCCGTTACTCCCGACAATGGCGGTGATACCGCCCATTCGTTTCCACTGTCACGTCGTTCTCCGATCGAATTTATATCAAATAAGATTTATGATAATATATCGATTATATAGATCAGTCGGACCTCGATTCGAGATCGACTCAGAGACCGGTCGGGTAATGGAGAGACGTTGTCTCTAGCCCCCATCCTTCGACGAGTCGTTTCAGTCGTCGGACGCCGAACGTCTCGGTCGCGTAGTGGCCGGCGAAAAAGAGGTTCAGTCCCGCCTCCCGCGCTTCGTGGTAGGCCTGTTGTTTTCCCTCGCCGGTTACCAGCGCGTCGACGCCTTCGGCCTCGGCCTCGCGGATCCAATCCGCGCCCGATCCGGTAACGATCGCGATATCCTGGATCCGATCGGGACCGAAATCGAGCGTTCGAACGGGCTGCTCTCCCGTCTCGAGTTCCGACAGTCGTGCTCGAAGCGTCTCGACCGAGTAGGGCTCGGCCGCCCGCGCTCTCCGTCCGATCGTGACGCCGCCGTGCTTGCCGAAGGAGGCGACCGGTTCACAGTCGAGGAAATTCGCCAGCCCGGCGGCGTTTCCGAGTTCGTGGTGTCCGTCGAGCGGGAGGTGGGAAACGTAGAGGGCGAGATCGTTCTCGATACAGGCGACGATTCGATGGTACTCTCGGCCGGTTACGCGATCGAGACCACCCCAGATCATCCCGTGATGGACGACCAACACATCGGCGTCAGCCTCTGCGGCCGCCTCCACGGTTTCGGCGACGCCGTCGACCGCGAACGCGGCGCGATCGATCGTCGCGGACGCATCGCCGATCTGTAACCCGTTGGAACTCGCGTCGACGTCGGCGTACTCGTCGTGTTCAAGTCGGTCGTTCAGCCGGTCTCGGAACTCGGATAACTGCATGACTCCCCTCACTCGCGGTACGCTCTTGTATCCGACGCTGCGTCGTACGGCTACCGGTCGGCGTGGGAGAAGACGAACTCCTGCAGCAGTTTTCCGGCCAGGGCAGCCGCCTGCCCCTCGTCGCGATCGTTCACCTCGACGACGTCGAAGCCGACGGCGTGCGGTGCGATCGTCCGGATGACGTCACGGAGTTCGCGGGGATCAAGGCCGAACGGGGCTGGCGTTCCGGTTCCCGGCGCGAAGCCGGGATCGGCCGCGTCGATGTCGACGCTCAGATACACGGTTTCGTCCTCGAACGTCGGCGACCATTCGGACACCGCGTCGGGAGGAACGACTCTCACGTCCGCCTCGGTCGCACGGTTCCACTCCGCTTCGCTGCCGGTCCGGACGCCGAGCAGCACCACCCGCTCAGCGATTTCGAGGGCGTGAGTGGTGACCGTCGCGTGCGACAGTTCGTTCCCGGCGTACGCGTCGTATAAATCGAGGTGGGCGTCGAGACAGACGTACACCTCCGGGTCGGCTGCCCGGAGTCCGGCCACGGAAACTGTGTGTTCGCCACCTATGAGGAGCGGCAGGCGACCGTTATTGCGGTGATCGGAGAGCTGTCCTTCCAGAAATTCAAGATATTCGATTGCGTCGTCCCACGCGGAAACGTCGCCGGAATCGGTCACGAGATTAGAGAAATGTCTGCCGGTCCGAGGGTCGTATCCGTCGAACGAGCGGGCAAAGTGGCGGATTCGGTCGGGACCGAACCGCGCCCCCGGACGGAACGTCGTCGACACGTCGAGCGGCGCGCCGACGATCGCGTAGTCGGCATCCTCACCCACGGCGTTCGCGCCGGGAAACTCGGCCATGGCGTTCCTCGATCACACGACCTTTCGTTGGCCTTCGAACTCGAGGTACTCGATCTCGTCGTCTGGCGACGGATCGAGACCGTCGGGAATGCGCATCGTGATAGTCTCGTAGGTTTCGAGGTCCATCACCTGCATGTCGTCGCCGGAGACGGACACGACCTGCCCCTGTTTGCGGTTGACGATCGGGACCCAAATCTTCGCGTCGACGGGCTGGGTGAAATTCCGTTTTTGTCCGTCGAAGACGCCGGACCCCTCGACGCGGGCTTTCGCGCTCCCGTGTTTCCCGGGTTTCGAGGTGCTGTAGGAGGTGATCTTCGACGGCGTGTCGTCGATCATCACGTAGTTACCTTCCTGGAGATCTCGAACTTCGGTCTGCTCTTTGGGCATACCGAGCGGTTGCCGTCGGCGTAGTATAAACGGTTTGGATGCCGTCGAGGCGGTAATTCGGTGGATGCACCGATTCGACCGCGACGAATTCGGAACGGCGTGCGACCTCAGTCGATCCCGAAACTCTCGGCGAGAATGTTCTCGTCCGTCGTTCCGACGACTTCGACGCCCTCGCCGACGACGTCGAAGGTAATCTGCGCCGGCGCGAACACCTCGACCGGGATATCGTAGAACTCCCAGCCGTACTCCTCGAAGATTTCGACGAACGGCGCTCCGAACTCGGTCCCGGCCGTCGACGGCACGTTGTCGAACCGATCGAAGGGCGTTTCGACGGTCATGTGCACCTGCGCACCGTAAGCGAGCGCGTCGTTCGTTCGGGCCATGGCGACGTCGTCGGCTCCCGCGACCGGGGCGACCGGGGCGACCGCGGTCGTCGACAGCATATCGAGCGGATCGTAACCGAGTTCGGAGAGTCGGAACGCCGCGAGCTCGCCGGCCCGCGCGGCGAGCGCGACGCTTCCCGTGACGCTCGACGTCGAAAACGACGGCAAGAAGATGCTCGACGTCGGGACGCCGGCCATCTCGGCGACGTGCTCTGCGACCGCCTCGTCGGGTAGTTCCTCGCTCTCGACTACCAAGACGGTGAAGTCCGACGCGTCGCGATAGCCCATCCGCTGGTACTCTTCTTCCTCGGCGACGAGTGCGCGTGCGGGGCCGCTCCCGAGCCCTTCGAAGCCGTCGATGGAGAGCTCCCAGCCGGCCTTTTGCGCCGCGAGAAAGGCCATTGCCGGGTGGTCGGTCGACACCTCGACGTGTGTGAGCGGGGCGTCGTCGACGGTCCCCATTCCCGTCTGTACCGTCGCCAATCCGCCGGTCTGTATCTCCGTCAACAACAGCCCGGCCTCGACGCCGCCAGCGACCTCGACGCCGAAATCACAGACAACGGCACCGTTGTCCAACTCGTGGATCGCAATCGCGAGTTCGTCGGCGAAGTCAATCGCCTCGTCAACCAACTCGACGGCCATCCGATTGAGGCTCTCCATACCGGGGACTCGGGCGGATTCGGATAAAAGGTTCGTGGCTCGCATGGAGCCCACGACCCCACTTCGGCTCGACGTCCAAACACATATGCGCGAGGGGGCAAAATCCGGGGCTATGAACGCCCGCGACATTATGACACGGGACATCGAGATCGTCTCGCCGGACGACGACGTGGCTGAGGTTCTCGGCCGACTCGCCCGAGTCGACTTCAACGGATTTCCGGTCACTGAGGACGGGCTCGTCGTCGGGATCGTCACGCAGGGGGATCTCGTCGACCTGTTTCAAACGGCTGATCGCACCCTGTGGATCCCGATCGGTTTTCCGCCATTTCTGGAATCGCTCACCTACGCGATCGACGTCTCGTGGGACGAACTCGATCTGGGGATCGATCTGGCACGAAACGCGGGGCGGCCGATTCGCGAGGTGATGACCGCGGACGTCGTCACGGTCGGTCCGAAAACCGATCTCGACGAACTGATCGCGCTCTTGGCGGATAGCGAACGCGATATCAACCGCCTCCCCGTCATCGACGAGGCCGGAGCGCTGCTCGGGATCGTTGCCCGTCAGGACCTCCTTAGAGCGCTCAAAGCGAAGCGAGAGACCGAATCCGGTCCCCCATAATTCGCCCTATCCGGAACCGTCGGTCGAGGAACGAGTGCATGTCGAAAGATTGAGATCGATCTCGACCCCGACTCGACCGTGCGCTATCGGAACCTCCTGTTGTTCTCATTGCTCGCGGCGATCTGGGGATCGGCGTTCGTGGCGATCAAGGCGGGCGTCGGCGATCCGGCAAATCCGGCGCACTTCTTCGACGCACCCGTGTTCTTCGCCGTGTTGCGGTTCGATCTCGCCGGGCTTCGGCTGCTTGGATACGCCGCGTCGACGACGGGTCGCTGGCGAAGGTATCGACCTGCCGACCGTCGGTGGCTTTCTGATCATTCTCGTCGGCTTCCCGTTGATCAAGCGACGGGCGATCGAGATGAGTTCCGGATGCGGTTCGACTGAGCGTCGGGAGACGGACCATCTCGCGCTTTGATCACTCGTGACCATAGTCGTGGTCCACGACCAGGGCGTCGACGTTCGCGGCGACGAGCGATAGAAAGGGGACGTTTCATCGACGTCGAAACGTCGTCTGTGTTCGATGGTGAGGTTTCGCCAGATGGGTCAACCGAGCGTGGCGATGCGAACTGTGTGTGAACCGATCGGCGTCGAGATCGTTGCTTCGGACACGATCTCGTCACGGATCCCTTCCCGCCAGTTCTCGACGCTCGATTCGTGACGTGCCCGGTGTCGATCCCGCGAGTACGACTCCTCCGGATCCGATCGGAGTTCGTCCTCGGTCTCGTCGGGGGTCGGAAACGGCGGGACGGTTCGAACGAACCGCTCCGGTGGAACGTGTAACGGCGGCGGATCGTCGTACTCACGTTCGGCTCCGTCGATATGTAATCGAGCGCGCATCCGGCCGCTGAACGGCGGCGTGACGCGGAGTACGGCACCGGCGTCTCGTCGCACGTTCGCCTCCAGCGCCGAGACGACGTCGTTGGTCGTCACCGCGAGTACGCGAACGACCGTCGGATCGTCGGATTCCACGTTCGCTGTGAGGCCGCCAGCAGTATCAGGATATCGGCTCCGATCGTCGAGGGCAATCCCACCGCATCGGAAACGTCCGGGGACGGGTGTGGGGGAACATTTATGGCGATGATAAATGATACGCGTGCTATGCCACCAGTTGACGGATTCGGAAATCCCATCGACCCCGAGTTGTCCTACGCGACCGGGGAGATCCTCCAGACCGGGAGAGATCAGTACGACGAAGCGCTCGCCGCCAGACGGTTCATCCGCGAGCGGTGGGAGTCGGAGGGACCGGAAGCCATCTACAACTTCTCCGGACTTGAGCGCGGATTCCCGATCGAAGCGGGCGACATGGAGAACCTCGACGACGAAACGGCCCCCGCGCTCTACGAGGATCGGTTCACCGAGTTGACGCTCGAACACTTCGGCGGAACGGCGAAGAAACACGACGCGTTTTTAGCCAACCGGACGACCGCAGCGACGACGAGCGCGTTTCTAACGCTCACCGATCCCGGAGAAACCGTCGTCGGTATCGCTCCGAACCACAGCCACGCGAGCGTCATCCGCGCGGCGGACCTCGCGGATACGGAGTTCATCGATACTAGCGACTACGACGAGTTCCTAGAGGCGTTCGAATCGGCCGATTCGGTCGGTCTGGTCGCCCTCTCGCGGATGGACGTCACCTACGAGATCCTCGACGTCGAAACCGTTCGACGCGTCATCGAGACGGCGCACGAACGCGACGTCCCGGTCTACATGGACGACGCCGGCGGCGCGCGCGTCGCACCGGTACTCTTCGATCGTCCCCGAAGCCTCGAACTCGGCGTCGACGTCGTTTCGACCGGGCTCGACAAGTACGGCGTCTACGGTCCTCGGTTCGGGGTGATGGGCGGTCGGAGCGATCTCGTACAGCGCATTCGATCTCAGGCGTGGAAGCTCGGCCTCGAGGCGCGCCCCACCGCTACGGTGGCGGCCGTTCGATCGCTCGAGCGATACGAACCGGGGCGCGTTCGGGAACTCTACGAGGCGACCGTGGAGCTGGAAGCCGAACTCGAGGCACGGGACGACCTGACGGTGAGCAAAACGGATTCGATACTCAAACTGACGGGCGAGGAGATCCTCCGCACCGCGATGAAACGGGCAAACGTCGAGGAGACCGACCTAGTCCCCATCGAGGCAACCGGTGCGCTGTCGATGCTCCTGCTCCGCAATCACGGGATCGTCACCGTCCACTTCGTCGGGATCCCCTCCGGGACGCCGGATCTACTCTTGAAGTTCCTGCCGCCGGAGGAGATCGAGCGCTTCGGCGGCGTCTCCGAACTCGCCGACGCTATCGAGGGCTCGATCAGCGAGCTTTCGAAACGCATCGACGACACTAACGAGGTGCGCTCGTTACTCCTCGGAGAAGAACCGCGATGAACCTCACGACGAGCTTACGGGAGCTAGAACGGCCAATTCGGGTCGGCGTCGTCGGATCCGGAATCTTCGGATCGCAGCTGGTGCACGCGATCGAGACGGCGCCCGGGATGGAGACGACGATCCTCGCCGACATTGACGAAGCGAAAGCGATCGCGACGCTTCGCCGGACCGGAATTTCGGAGGACCGCGTCGAGAGTGTCGGGGATGCAAGGACGGCGAATGAAGTCAAAAGCGCCGGGGGGCGCGCCGTGTCCCGAAACAGCGACGCCGTCGTGGGTGCCGATATCGACGTCGTCGTCGAGGCGACCGGCAACCCGAACCTCGCAGCACGGATCGGATTCGAGACGCTGCTGTCGGGGACGCACTTTCTGAACGTGAGCGTCGAGGCGGATACGGTCTGCGGCCCGCTACTCGCGGCGGTCGCCGAGAACAACGATGCCGTCTACACACTCGCCGCTGGAGATCAACCGGGCCAGATCGCGGATCTCTATCAGTGGGCTGCGTCGATCGGGTTCGACATCGTCTCGGCCGGTATCGTGAAATCCGGCGATACAGAGCCCTACGGTACGCCCGAGGACTCAATCGAACGACACGGACACATCGCCTCGTTCGGCGAGGGGATCGACCCCGATCCGGAGATGTACAACACGTTTCTCGACGGGACGAAACTCGCGGTCGAGTCCGTCGCCGCGGCGAACGCGCTGGGGTTCGAAATCGACGCCTCGGGTATGCACCACCCGTCGGTGCCGACGGACGAGATTCCGAATACCCTTCGAGCGAAGTCGGACGGCGGCATCCTCGGACGAAGCGGCGTGATCGATTCGGTGGTCGCCGCCGACAGAGAGATGACCGTGTTCGTCGTGACGAAAACCGAGAGCGAGCAACTCAGGGAGTATTACACCCAGCGACCGAAAGTCATCACGAGCGACGACGGGACGCATCAGCTGTTCTACCGACCGTATCACTTCGCCCCGCAGACGACGAGGAGCATCGCGAGCGCCGTCCTGTTCGGCGCCCCGACCGGGGCCCCGACCGGTCACACGGCGGAGGTCGTCGCGGCGGCGAAACGGGATCTCCAACCCGGCGAGGTTATCGACGGGGGCGGCGGCTATACGATATACGGCGTCGCCGAAGACGCCGATCGAGCCGCGAGCCAGAGATACGTCCCCTTCGAACTCCTCTCGGGAGCCGAAATCGTCGAACCGATCGAACGGGACGGGATGATCACCGAAGACGACGTCAAGGTCGATACCGAACAGTCGATGTACTACATGCGGAAACTGCAGGACGAATTAGGACGGTAACGAACCTCCTCAAGCGGTGTCGGATTCGATCCTCGATCACAGATACCCCATCTCGACAAGATGATCCTCGATGTGCGTCGGTAAATCCTCGGATTGTGACTCGGTCGGAAGTTCAGCGAGGTTTGCCTCTAGCTTCGAGAGGAGCCGACTCGCGACATCGGCGTTCTCGACTGGCGTCTCCTCACCGTCTTCGAGTCGGTATAGTTCCACGTCACCGCGCGTCGGCCTGACAAGTTTATACTCGTGCGTCCGAACCGCTTGCAGCCCGCGATTGTACCGCTCGATGCGCTCTCTGTACTCGGTCAGTCGATCGGTTAGCGATTCGTTCTCGAGTTCGCAGTTCGTGAACATCGAGTCGACGAGCCGACCGAGCGTCCCCTCGTAGGGTCGACCGAACTCGGCGAACACCGCATCTGGCTCGGGATCCGACGCGAGGCGCCGTCCATCCAATCCGATAGACGGCGAAGCGTCGGCAACGTCGAGAAACGTCGGGAAAAAGTCAGTCAATGAGACAAGCTCGTTGTTGATCACGCTGCTATTTTTCCCCGGCCATTTGATGAACAACGGAACGTTAACGAGTTGCTCGCCGAGCGAGAATTTGTGGTAGGCGAGCCCGTTTTCGCCGAACGACTCGCCGTGGTCGCTCGTTACGACGATCATCGTCTCCTCGAAGACCCCCATCTCCCGTAGCCCCTCGAAGAAGTCGTCGAGCAGCGAATCGATATAGGCAATCTCGCCGTCGTACCAACACTTTATCAACTCCCACTCCACCTCGCCCATCTCGATCTCACCCATCATGTACTTGTATGCATCTCGATTCCCGACCGTCCGGGCGGCATCTTCATCGACGGAGTCCCACGAATCGAATCGATTCTCGAACTCCCGCTTGAACGGTTCCGGCGGATTGTACGGGGAGTGCGCCGAATTGATATTGATGAACCCGAAGAATGGCTCGTGATCGGCCGTGAGGGTCCGCTTGAACTTATCGAGCTGGAACGAGGCGATATCGTATCCCTTGCGGACGTGATTTACGACGAGTTTCGCGAACGGGATACTCGGTTCGAACCAGTTTCCCCCGAGATGTGGGAGCGCGCGGACGTCGTGATAGAAATCGAACCCTCGATCGAACCCTCGCGCCTTGCTCGTATGATAGGAGTTGCTGAATCCGAGCGTAGAGTAGCCCACGTCCGACAGCTCTTCGGCGATGTGGGGTTGTGCTTCTCCGTATTGCGGAAGCCGTCCGAAGACACCGTGATGTGACGGATACCGCCCCGTGAACATCGACGCGTGTGATGGGGGCGTCCAGGGTGCCGGCGCGATCGCTTCCTCGTACCGGGTGGAGATCGCGTCGAGCCGATCCAACGTCGGGGTATTGCCCTTCTCGTACCCGTACGGTGGAAGATGGTCCTTTCGAACGGCGTCCAAAACGATGAGTAGTATATTGGGTCGTCTCACAGGAGCATCGATTTCACAGAGTGCCTTAACTAATCGGTGGTTGAAATCCGAATAGATACCGTAGAGAGTTGCTAACGCCCACATATGGCCGTATCGAGGAATTCCCGAAGGTGCTCGACTGCCGACCGAAGCGCCTCGACGGAAACGTGCGCAATGATACGAGATGGAGAACGCGAAAGCAAAAGACCGCGCGAGCGGTCGTCCAC
>CAZLHT010000031.1:0-9602 GCA_964559185.1 uncultured Natronomonas sp. | reverse complement strand
TACGAGAACCTCGGTCACTACGGCTGGCACGCGATGAACGACGGGAGCGACGAGCGCGATCACCAAGCAGAGGCGAAGGCGGGCTTCGAGCGCGCGAGCGAACTCGTCTCCACGGTCGCCGAAGCCGACCTCTCGACGCCGTTCGATCCCGACGGCGACCCCGGCGACGGAATGCACATGCTCGTGCTCGATGAGGTGCTCTACGCCGCCGACAGGGGGCTCGTCGACCCCGAAGCGGTCGTCGAGTTGATCGAGACGAAACCCGACGGCCTCGAGCTCGTCCTCTCGGGGAGTCACAGCCGCCCCGAGTATCTCATCGACCACGCCGATCTCGTCACCAACGTCCGCAAGGAAAAGCACCCTATCGACGCAGGTCAGCGGGCGCGAAAGGGAACCGAGTACTGAATTGAATATCGGTTAATCGATAAATTTCTCCCCGCTTAATCGGTCTGTCCGTTCGTGGACAAGTCATCCTCGTCTGCCTCGCTTCCGGCGATTCTGTCGGCGACGAGTTCGGAACTCGGTTCCACGCTGGCGTATAGCCGAGCGCCGATGACCGCCCCGGCCGGCAGCGCCAACAGAAGGAATGTCACGTCGTAGAGCCACATCGATTCGCCGAAAAGCGGCCGTGCGAGACCGGAGAATCCACGGTGAGAGACGAGGACGGCCGCAAGCAGGACCGACCAGTAGACGGCCGACGAAACGTTCTCGACGATCAGGTACGGGCCCTCAAATCCCATCCGGACAAGCGCGGCGAGTTTCGGCGCGACGTACACCAACAGCCCCACCAACGCGGTCGTAGCCACCGCACTGGCGAGCGCGACGAGCGTTATCGGCGTTCGCGGAATCACGCGATCGACGCCGGGGAGCAGGGTGAAGAGGTACGATACGAACCCGACCCACACGGCGATCAACAGCAGTTTACTGACCGATCGAACCGACTCGTGGGTCACGGCGTTCCGAAGATCTGCCTTGCGTATGTTCATGGCTGCACCCGGCTCGAGGGCTCGGGGGAGAATAAATAACTGAGGCCGTCAAGCCGGGTACGGTCGAATTGAACCGAATTAAGCTGATTTTCTGTTCTGTCGAGGATCGAGAGCGCGACTAAATCGGGCTACTCGCCGGCGACCTTCCGTTCGATGTCCTTGACGACTCCCGGGTTCCGGAGCGTGCTCGTGTTCCCCAGTTCGTCGCCGTTTGCGATGTCCTCGAGGAGTCGGCGCATGATCTTTCCCGAGCGTGTCTTCGGCAGTTCGGGCGTGAAGATGACCGCTTCGGGGCGGGCAATGGGGCCGATGGCCTCCTCGACGCCCTCGACGATCGCCCGTTCCATCTCCGTACCCTCCTCGTACCCATCCTCGAGGATGGCGTAAACGTAGACCGCCTCACCTTTCAGTTCGTGTTCGCCGCCGACCGTGGCGGCTTCGGCGACTCCTTCGACGCCGACGACCGCCGACTCTATCTCCATCGTCCCGAGTCGATGTCCTGAGACGTTGATCACGTCGTCGACGCGACCGAGGATGGTGATGTAGCCGTCGTCGTCGATCTTCGCGCCGTCTTCGGGGAAGTACACCCACTCGTCCGCGTCGGGATCGGAGTACGCCGACCAGTACTCCCTGAGGAATCGCTCGTCGTTGCGATACAGCGTTCGGAGCATCCCGGGCCACGGTCTGTCGACGACCACGTAGCCGGCCTCCCCGGAGGCGACCTCCTCGCCGTCCGCGTCGACGACCTTCGCGCCGATTCCCGGCAGTGGTGGTCCCGCCGAACCGGGTTTCATCTCCCCGATCGCCGGCAGCGTCGTGATCATCATCCCGCCGGTTTCGGTCTGCCACCACGTATCGACGATCGGACACTCCTCGCCGCCGATGTGTTTGTAGTACCACTTCCACGCCTTCGGGTTGATCGGCTCGCCGACCGTCCCCAGGAGCCGCAAACTCGAGAGGTCGTGTCGGTCGGGGTATTGACCTCCCCACTTCATGAACGCTCGGATGGCCGTCGGCGCGGTGTACAGCTGGTTGATTTCGTAATTTTCGACGATTTCCCAGAGGCGATCCTTCTCGGGGTAATCAGGCGTTCCCTCGTACATGACCGTCGTTGTTCCGAGCACGAGCGGCCCGTAGACGATGTAGCTGTGACCCGTGATCCATCCGATGTCCGCGGCACACCAGTAGGTGTCCTCGGGTTTGACGTCCAGGACGGCGTGAGAGGTCCACGAGACGTACGAGAGGTAGCCCCCGGTGGTGTGCTTGACGCCTTTCGGCTTGCCCGTCGTTCCCGACGTGTACATGAGAAAGAGCATGTCCTCGGCGTCGCGGACAACCGGCTCGACCGTCGCACCCGCCCGTTCGGCGACCAACGCGTCGTAATCGTGTTGGTTCTCGGCAAGTTCGTGTTCGAGTTCGTCGCCGAGGCGGTCGACGACGACCGTGGTCGTCCCGTGCTCGACGCCCGCGAGTCCCTCGTCGGTCTTCGAGAGGTGATCGAGCGGATCGCCGCGGCGGTAGTAGCCGTCGCAGGTGACGAGATACTCGGAGTCGGCGGCGTTCATCCGCGTCGCGAGCGCGTCCGCTGAAAAGCCCGCAAAGACGACCGAGTGCGGAGCGCCGATGCGGGCACACGCGAGCATCGCGATCGGCAATTCGGGGATCATCGGCATGTACATCGTCACGATGTCATCCGCTTCGACGCCGAGATCCCGGAGTACCGCAGCGAACTCGTTCACCTCGCGGTGGAGCTCCTCGTAGGTGAACTCGCGCGTCTCGCCGAGTTCGCCCTCCCACTGGATCGCGAGCTCGTCGCCACGCTCGTCAAGGTGTCTGTCGAGACAGTTCGTCGAGGCGTTGAGCTTCCCGTTCGTGAACCACTCGTAGAACGGCTCGTCTTCGTCGACGAGCACCTCGTCGTACTCATCTTCCCACGTGAGGAGGTCGGCCGCCCGCTCCCAGCAATCGGGCCAGTTCTCCTCGAACTCCCCGTAGATCGCCGAATCCGAGACGTTCGCCCCCTCGACGAACGATTCGGGCGGTTCGAAGGCGTCCTGTTCCTCGAGCCGGGCTTCCAGTTGCGTCTCCTCCGAGTCGGACATGGTACCATATTGAACCCTTTCGCGTATAATAATGATTGTTGTATATATTGTACCTCGGAGAGACGCGTCCGCGCGTTTTCCACCGTCGTCGACCGTCGATTGGTCCGATTGACGGGTGCGAGTCGACGACGTAAATCGTATGTCGTCGGCGCTCGGATCGAGGGTGTGACGCGCGCCGAGACAATCCTCGTCGCCGGGACGGCGAGCCACGTGGGTAAATCGACGGTCGCGGCGGGACTCTGTCGCTACCTCGCCGAGCGCGGGGTCGACGTCGCCCCCTTCAAAGCCCAGAACATGTCGAACAACTCGCGCGCGGTGGTGCGAGCCGACGGCGACGGCTTCGGTGAGATCGGCGTCTCCCAGTACGTCCAGGCGATCGCCGCCCGAATTCCGGCGACGACCGACCACAACCCGGTCCTCCTGAAACCCCGTGGAGGGGGCGAATCACAGCTCGTCGTCGACGGCGAGGCGGTCGGACACGTCGCCGCAGACGAATACTACGAGACGAACTGGGAACGCGCCCGCGAGGCCGCCGAGGCCGCCCACGTGCGGCTCGCGGCGGAGCACGACGTCGTCGTCGCGGAGGGAGCCGGCTCCATCGCCGAGATCAACCTCCACCACCGAGATCTGGCGAACCTCGAGACGGCCCGCTTTTCCGACGCCGACGTCCTCCTCGTCGCCGACATCGAACGCGGTGGCGTCTTCGCCACCCTCGTCGGTACGCTCGAACTCCTGCCGGCGGACGTCCGCGAGCGCGTCGTCGGCGCGGTCGTCACCAAGTTCCGGGGGGATCGATCGATCCTCGAACCGGGGCTCGAGTCCGTCGAAGCCCGAACCGGCGTGCCGATCATCGGCGTGCTTCCGTACGACGATCCCGGACTGCCCGAGGAGGACAGCGTCGCACTTCCGGCACCCGACGCGACGGGGACGATCGGCGACGACGACGGCGTTCCCGAAGAGCACACCGTCACGATCGCTGTCCCGCGGTTCCGCAGGGCGTCGAACGTCACCGACGTCGAACCGCTCGCGCGAACGCCGGGCGTCCGGATCCGTTTCCTCCCGCTCGACGCGCCGCTTTCGGCCGACGCAGTCGTGCTCACGGGGACGAAGAACACGGTCGACGACGCGCTCGCGGCGCGGAATGCCGGCCTCTACGAGCGGCTTCGAGCGTTCGACGGGCCGATCGTCGGATTGTGCGGCGGCTACCAACTGCTCGGCGAACGCCTGTCGAACGCCAACGTCGAAGGAACGGGCGAGAGGGACGCCGTTCCGGGCGTCGGACTGTTGCCGATCGAGACCCGGTTCAGCCCTGAGAAGACGGTCGAGCCGGTCGAACGGCAGCTTGAGGGCTGCGGTCCGCTCGCCGGCGCGGAGGGCGTCGTCTCCGGCTACGAGATACACATGGGCGACAGCGACCCCCTCGAACCCGTCGAGCGGCCCTTCGAGGGCGACGGCGCGGTCAAGGGCGATGTCCTCGGCACCTATCTCCACGGGCTCTTCGAGAACCGACCCGCCCGCGAGGCGTTCGTCGATCGGGTCTACGCCTCGGCCGGGCGCGTTCGATCCGAAGCCGGGGGCGAAGACCGGTCGCCGTACGATCGAGCAGCAGAACTCGTCGCGGAGATCGATCTCGAACCGATCGGGTTCGATTGATCGCGGCGACCGACGAACCCAGCGTTAACGCTCGCCGACGGTAACGTAAAAGGGGACGGTCTCCGTGCGACGGTACTCCTCCCGCTTGAGCTGTTCGAGCGCCTCGCGACCCATCTCGCGCCACGATGCCCGAAGCGCATCGAGCGCCTCCTCGCCGCCTGCCATCGTCGCCCGACGTTCGCGCAGTCCCGCACCGCTCGCCTTCCGGCCGACCGCCCGTACGTCAGCGTCGGTGTAGGGCGGTTCGACCTGAAGCCGCTGATTGTACCGAGCCGTCTTCACGTTCGAGAGTCCGGCGTCACGGAGCAAATCGGCCGCGTTCGCGCCCAGCTCGACGTCGGTGTCGATTCCCTCGAGGTACCGCATCCGGGCTCGACCGGCGAGCCGACGTTCGGATTCGACGCTCGATTCGACCGTGACCGCGCCGTTGTCAGGTTCGATACAGGCGACGCGGTCGCGAGCGACCCGGACGAACTCGTCGAGTGCGCCACCGGGATCGGAGAGATTGATCAAGAGCGCCTGACAGACGACCAGATCGAAGCCGTCGGCGGCGAAGGGCAACCGATACGCGTCGCCCCGGACGGTCGACCCCTCGAGTTTGGCCAAGAGACGGGCGTCCAGGTCGCAGCCGACGACCCCGCCGGAACACTCCTCACGGAGCACCCGCGTCAGCGCCCCCTCGCCGCAGCCGACGTCGAGGATGCGATCGCAGCGATCGAGTTCGAGCCCCGAGAGCGCCGCGCGGCTGTCTGCCCACATGCCCCGGCGTGTCTCTCGCAAGTAGTCGGCGTCGAACTCCCGCATCGGCCGTATTTGGCCGCTTCGGATGAAAAGCGCTCCGACACGCCCCCGCGGTGGCTGGCCGATGCGACATCGGATTCAGCTTCGGACCAGCGGATACGCGAACGTTCCGGCCGCGAGGATCGCGATTCCGCACGACACGAGTAAGGTTCGATACCCCGCCGTCGGCGTCGGAAAGACGGTTTCGGCGAGGAACGTGAAGGCGATCGGACCGGCCGTCTGCCCGAGTCGGAGCACGCTGGTCCGCATTCCCATCATTCCAGCCCGAAGTCGATCGGAGACCGCGGTGACGATCGCCGTGTCGATCGACGGCATCACGAGGCCGAAGCCGACGCCGAACGCGAGCAGCGACGCGCCGACGAAAATCGGCGACGGCGCGAGCCAGACGCCGAGGAGACTACAGCCGTAGGCGACGAAGCCGAGCGCGATCAATTCGGGGGCGCTTTGCCACTCCGATAATCGCCCGTACTGCGAGGATACGACTGCGCTGGCGATCGAAACCATCGCCAGTGTGAGACCGATTTCCCCCGACGAGAGCGCGAACTCGTCGCTCAAAAGTAGCGGTAAAGCGGTCTGGAAGGCCCCGTAAAAGACGAAGAAGACGGCGAAGATCGCTCCGAAGATCGTCATCGCTTTGGGACTAGCGACGACATCACCGAGCGATCGTAGGTATGTTCCAACGGCGCTCGGATCGTCGCCTTCGGGTTCCGGAAGCGCCATCGTTGCGACGATCCCGACGACGATTCCGACCCCGAAGAACAGAAACGGGACGTTCCACCGGATCCCGGCCAGCGCGCCGCCGACGAGCGGATACAGCGCCGCCCCGGTGCCGATCGTGCTCGAGTTGACGCCCATGACGACGTTCCGTCGAGCGCCGTCGTAGACGTCGCCGATGAGCGTCACGGCGAGCGTGACGAGCGCGCTTGCACCGATCCCCTGCAGAAACCGGAGGAGCAACACCTCCGAGAAGGTGCTGGCGAAGGCGATTCCCGCACCGCCGATCCCGAAGATGAAAAGCAACGGAATGATGACGCGACGTCGGCCGATACGGTCGGCGATCAGGCCGATGAACGGGGTCAAGAACACGCCGGGAAGGGTGTAGACGGTGATGACGAGCCCGACCTGTGCATCGGAAACCCCGAAGACCGCCCGAAGTTCGGGGAGGATGGGACTGATGAGCGACACCCCCATCACGCCCATGAGCGAGCTCGCGAGGATGACGTGCAACGTCGTCGATCGCCACGGAACGATCGACCCCCCGCGCTCGCCGCTGTCGGCACACATCGTCGCGTTCGTCTCCTCCGTCGGCCCGGAAGGTGGTTAACGATGCGGTTCCGGCTGGGGGGAAGCGCTCCGACTCGCCGATTCTGGAGGCAATTCGGGGGACAATTGGACGATTCGGAGACATCTGGGAGGTGATTCTGGGGACAATTCGGGACGAGCCCCGTCGTTCAAATCGAACCCGAACTCAGGCGTGTTCGCGACCCCGTCGTATTTGCGTGATCGTCACCGCGTAACTGGCTCGGCACCCCGGACAGTCGGCGTATCGGTCGTCGGCTGCGACGGTCAGCGAACGGCCGCACGCACAGGCGATCGTACAGCGCATACGCCGACGAGACGGGATGGATGGATAGTTATGTGGATGATAATATTCGGGATCAACGCTTATCGTTCGGACAGCTCCCGAACCCGCTCGACGTTCCACGCGTAGGATTTCCCGTCTTCGGTCGGCGTTTCGAGAACGAGTGGGACCTCCTCGACCGCGTCGTGGTTGATGAACGCGCGCATGCCTGCCTCCCCGATCGCCCCCTCGCCGACGTGGGCGTGTTCATCCTTGTTCGTGCCGCACCCATGTTTCGAGTCGTTGAGGTGGACATACCGGAGGTGTTCGAGGCCGACGGTCTCTTCGAACGCGTCGAACGTCTCATCGACGCCTTCGGGGGTGGAGAGATCGTAGCCGGCAGCGAACAGGTGGGCCGTATCCAGACAGACGTCAAGATCCAGCGAACATCGATCGAGGACGCCGGCGATTTCCTCGAAGGAGCTACCGAGTTTCGTCCCGCTTCCAGCGTCGGATTCGATCAATATCGTGACGCCGTCGGGGACGTCGAGCTCTTCGAGCGCGCTCGCGGCATTGTCGAGGCCGCCCTCGACGCCCGCGCCCGTGTGCGCGCCGAGGTGGACGTTGACGTACGGGATATCGAGTACCGCCGCCGCGTCGAGTTCGGCCTGCATCGAGGCGATAGATTTCGCCCTGAGATCGTCCTTCGGCGTACAGAGGTTGACGAGATACGAGCTGTGGATGACCCACGGACCGACGTCGTTTTCGATCGATCGATCGCGGAACGCCCGGGCCTCCTCGTCGTCGATATTCGGCTCCTGCCAGACCTGCGGGGAGTGGGTGAAGATCTGTCCGCAGTTGCCGTCGTACTCGAGCTGTTCTTCGACCGCGTTGTGGACGCCCCCCGCGATGGAGGTGTGCGCGCCGATCCGGAGCATGGGGTATCTCCGAGGAGCCGGCGCATAGTGGCTTCGGATTCGGAGTTACTCGTCAGTCAGTGGCCGCCCGTCATCGAGGACGTTCGGGGCACCGACGATGAGCCAGACGTGCTCGCCGGGTCCTCCTTCGCCGTCGTTGAGGACCTGTCGAGGGGTTTCGGGGGAAATCCGGAGGGCGGATCCCTCGGGGATATCCAGGTATTCGTCTTCGATCCGGATGCGACCGGGACCGGACAGAACGTAGTAGAATTCCTCTTGGTGGGTCTGTCGGTGATAGCTCATCGAGTCACCATCCGAGAGATACCAGACCCTCGGACGCATCTCCGTACAGCCGAGCGCCTCGGCGAGGTCCACGTTCGTCGTCCCGGAGATAGCCGATGGCTCCGATTCGAGTTCCGAAACCCGGGTCATGCTGTATCCGTCGGACATACGGGGGAGAATACGCCGAAAATCACTTAACTCTACGTGTGGTTGACGACGGGCGATCACGTTGGGCCGAACGGAGCTACGGTACCGGAACGGACCCGGGTGGAGGGATCACGCCGTCGTATCGATCCGTTGCCGGACCCACCGATCGGCATCGTACTTGGTTTCACACAGTTCGGCGGCACGATCGCGCTCGGACTCGGTCCACGAGCCGCGCTCGGCGTCGGCCCACTCGGCGAGCGATTCGGTCAACCGATCGACGAATGTCGAGCGCTCGAAAGCGTCGCCGAGAACGTCGGTGAGGCCGCAGACCCGCTCGGCAAATTCGGTCGCCGAAATCGGCGGGTCGGCAAAGCACGCCAGGTGCGCGTCCGGATCCGAGTCGAACGTCAACGAGCCGTGTTGGACGATTGCGTCGCGGGTCCGATACTGGGCGTTTCCGGCGATCTTCCGGCCGTCGGGTCCGACGAGGTCGTGAACGGGGTCGAGACCAAGGAGATAACAGAGCGATTTCCAGAGTGGTTTCGAGCGATCCCCCGCGAAACCGACGTCGGCCCCGACCCCGTCGAAGGCGGCAAAGATCGGATCGAGAAACTGTCGGTAACACTCGGTGACGTCGCTCGGAAACTCCGAGGCGGGGGCGATAATCGAGTACGCTACGTCGCCGAACCCGTCGTGATAGATCGCACCGCCGCCGGTCTGTCGTCTGGTGACGTCGACTTCGTTGTCGGAACAGTGGGCCCAATCGACCACATCGGCGTCGTTTCCGTAACCGATCGAGACGGTGCTCGGCGTCCATCGGTAGAGTCTGACGGTCGCCGGACCGCCGGCGGAAACGGTTTCGGCGGCGACCTCGTCGAGCGCCATCGCGGTCGGACCCCCGAGGCGTTCTTCGGGGATGAGCCGCCAATCCATACCCGACGTGTCGGCTGGGAGCCCAAAGCGATTGCGGCTTCGGGATGGTGTCGTAGAATGGTTCGAACATATACCAGGTGGGTATCCCGATTCGTTCAGTATAGGAAATGTACGTAGCAAACCTACTCCCAACTCGTTCAATATCTGTCAAAATCGGCCTGTTGAATACAGAGCCCGAATTTACCCCCGTCTCTTACCGACTTTTGACCCTCGTTGACGG
>CAZLHT010000030.1:0-9678 GCA_964559185.1 uncultured Natronomonas sp. | reverse complement strand
TCGTAATCGAGTCTAACCCACTACTCATATAAAACCCTTCGCAAAGGGACGTATGAAGGTCACCCCGACGACCGTCGCCGACGAACACGAACGACTCAGAGCGCACGAATCGATCCCACCGGTGATAAATCGGACGCGTGATCGACTCGGCGAACTTTTCGACGCCGAGGTCGCACACGTCTCGCTCGAGGAGTACCGAGCGGAGGTCGACGCGGTGTTCGCCGAGGGCGATCGCGCGGTGAACGTGACGGGGCTGTGTCTCGTCCTGCGCGAACTCGATTGCACGGACGATTATCCGGGATTCGTCGTCGACGAGTACCTCGGCCGAAAGCTCGCGTCGACGATCGCCGGCGGCGAGCCATTCGCCCTCCTCGCGGAGGCGACCTTCCACTTCGCGGACGCGCACACGCACGGCGGTCCGGAAGAGACAGCCGGGAGCGACGACCTTGACGCCGCCCTCGCGGCCGGCTTCCAGACCCGATTGCCCGGCTGGGAGTGGACCGAGCGATCGAACCCGTTCGACTCGACGCGGTAGCGCGGCCCGCTAAGACAGTTGCTCGCCGACGATTCGATCGGCGCGTTCGACGAACGTCGTCTCCTCGCCGGCCGGAATCGTCGCACCGGCGGCGACGTCGTGGCCGCCACCGTCGCCGCCGACCGCGCGAGCGGCCTCGCCCAGCACGACGGAGAGATCGAGTCCGGAGTCGACGAGCGAGCCGGTCGCCCGACCCGAAACCTTCGTCTCCTCATCGCTCTTTTTCGCGAAGGCGACGATGGGACGGTCGCTGGAGACGCCGTCCACTCCCATCGACATGCCGGCAATGATCCCGACGATCGTCTCTCGGATCTCCTCGCCAGCGTCGAACCACTGGAGGTGTTCCATGCGAGTGACGCCGTGTTCTTCGACCCACCGGATGCCCTCCGAGAGGTTTCGACGGTGGTTCCGGAGGAGGTCTTTGGCGCGATCGAACGCCGAGTCGCGATCGCCGAGACAGACCGCGAGGCCAACGTCGGCGTGCTCGTAGCGGGCGGTCGCGTTCAGGAGCGTCGAGAACTCGCTCGCGTCACGCAGCTCCGTTCCGATCTCCTCCTCGACGAGGAGGTAACTCGTCCCGACGAGCCGGTCGATTTCGAACGCCGGGACGCCGCGGGAGACGGCATGTCGGACCAGCGCGCTCGCGAGCGTTCGTTTCTCCCCGTCTGTCAGATCGACCCACCGCTTCCACTTTCCGTCGTCTCGACAGGAGATATCAAGGCCGTCCAGAAACGAAACGGCTCCGCGCTCGTCGTTCGTGATTCCGGGGATTCGGACGTCTGAGGCGTACTCGAGTAGCTTCGGTAGCGGGCGAGTCTGCTTGCCGTAGACGGCGAGATCTTTCGTCTCCGTCAGAACGCCGGCGTCGACGCCTTCGGCGACGATCGCCCGGTTCGCGCCGTGCAGTCCCCCGTCGGAGGACTGCATATCGCCGACCGCCCCGACGACCGCGAGCGCCGCCAGATCCCGGTTTTCGAGCCGTTCGTTGGCGCGCGAACGGGCCGCCAGCGCGCGCGCGACCAGATAGCTCGCGCCGGCACCGGAGAGCTCCGAGGCCCCGTCGATCCCCTCGAGAAGCGGATTGAGGTGGTGGTCGGTGTTGGTGTCGGTGTCGGCCGGCTGGTGGTGGTCGGCGATGACCGGGACGAAATCGCCCGCGGACTCGTGTTCGGCGATGATGTCGAGCTGGCCGCTCCCGAAATCGGTGAAAAGCACCGTGTCGTATTCGTGCTCTGCGATGGCGGCGATCGATTCCGCGTCAAGCTGTTTTTCGAAGACCGCCTCGAACGGAATCTTCGCCCGCTGGAGCGCGAGCGCGGCGACGCCGGCGCTCGTCAGTCCGTCGGCGTCGATGTGGGAGGCGAGCAACACGCGATCGGCACCGAGCAGTCGCTCCGCACACGAGGCGGCTCGGGGCTGTAACTCG
Organism: uncultured Natronomonas sp.; assembly: GCA_964559185.1. Taxonomy (GTDB): domain Archaea; phylum Halobacteriota; class Halobacteria; order Halobacteriales; family Haloarculaceae; genus Natronomonas. Next base: position 7,717 of record CAZLHT010000030.1, on the reverse strand, counting down.
GGAACGGGTGCGTCGGCGGCGGCCATCGTACCACTCAATACCGCGTTCTCGGCTTTAAACCCCAGTACGGCGGACGCCGAAAGAGGGGAGTCGTGGACTTACCCGTCGGTCGGAACGTCGTCGATGAGGACGACGGCCTCGCCGTCGATGACCAAATCGTCCTCCTTCCGGACGGTCGTTCGGAGCCGGTACTGGTCGCCGCCGAGGTCCTCGACGATTTCGACGGTCGCGGTGACGTAATCGTCGATTCGAACCGGTGCGCGGAACTCGAGATCCTGCGAAAGATAGACGATGCTGCCCGGGAGACGCGCGAGGGCCGCGCTTATCAGTCCGGTCACGAGGATGCCGTGGACGATTCGACCGTTGAACCGGGTCTTTTCGGCCCACTCTTCGTCGAAGTGGATCGGGTTCGTATCGCCGGACGCGGCGGCGAATCGCTCGACGTCGCGCTTTGAGAGCGTCTTGGAGAATCGGACGGAGTCCCCCACACCGGGATCTCCGCCGACGTTTCGCTCGACGTCCCATTCAGGTAGATCGAGACCACCCGCGAGACGATCCTCGAGGGACTGTTCGGCGGACTCCGTCCCCCTATCGACGCCGTTCGTCGAGGTCGGGCCCAGTACCGAAAAGGCCGCCCGATTTGCCTCGATGAGGCTGGTAAATACGCGCGAGGAGGCCTCGGCCCACGCGTCGAATGGCGTCGAGTAGATGTTGTCCTTCATCCTGTACTCGATATGGGCCACCACTACTAAAGTGTGGTGTCGGATCGGGGAATGGAAACCATAGAGCGGTTCTATACGCCAATTAAAGACATTCTGCGGAAGATTTATCTATCGCAGTCGGATACGCATTCGTGATGACGAACGAGAACGACGGCGAGGACGGGCTCATGTGGCCGCCGAACATGCTCAAGGCGTTTCAGGAGACCTCCGAGCAGGCGACGCGAAGACAGCAGGAAGCTCTCCGGAGCCTCTTTATGGGATCGAGCGACGACGGTCCCGATCTCGGGAACGTCACCGAGCAGCTCGGCGCGATGAGCAGGATGGCGACGTTCAAAACCCGAATCCAGAGCGGCGGGCGGATTTCGATCCCGGACGCTGAACGCGAGGCGCTCGACATCGGTGAGGGCGACATCGTCCAGACGGTCGTCGTCCCTGTCAAGCGGACCGGCGGGGACGACGAGTGAGTGGACCGGCGAGGCGTGACCAAAGCGGAGACGTGAGGCCGAACGGCGATCCGACGTCCCCACGAACGGACCGCTTTTTTATCGGGAGAACCAAGAGGACACACAAATCATGAGTCATGGTAACAGAGACACATCGGACGAGTGGACCGAACTGGTCGAAAACATGAACGAGGCGGTCGCGCGTTCGATGGAGCAGAACATGGAGGCCAGCGCGGCGTTCATGGAGTCGTGTGCCCGGACGATGGAGGACTCGATGCCCGACGAGGACCAGATGGCGAGCGGACTCGAGGGGTACAGCGACGCCTACGAGGTCTGGATGGACGCCGCAGAGCAGATGTTCGAACGGACCGTCGACGGCGCGACGGGAGAGGCAGTCTCGCCGAACGAATTACGCGACATCTGGTTACAGAGCGCGAACGAGGCGTTCAAGGAGGTCATGGGAACCTCGGCCTTCGCAGCGGCGAACGGCCAACTCGTCGACTCGATGATGGAGATGCGAACGCGGGTCGACGAGGTCGGCGAGGAGACGCTCGCCGAGTTGGGACTGCCGACCCGATCGGACGTCGACGAGGTCGGCAAGCGACTCATCGAACTCGAACGCCGCCAACATCGCGTCGAGGAGAAGCTCGATCGAATCCTCGAGGAGATCGAATCGAATGAGCGCTAACGATCCGTTCTCGCTCGCGTTGAACGCCCAGCGCGAACTGCTCGAGACGGCGATCGATTCCGTCGAAAAGGGCGCGGTCGCCGACGAACAGTTCGAGCGGATCGCGGAGGTCGAGGTCGGAGGGACGCCGAGCGAGGTCGTCTACGAGGAGAACAAGCTCGAACTCCTCCACTACGAGCCGTTCACAGAGGAGCAACACGAGACGCCGATTCTCGTCGTCTACGCGCTCATCAACAAACCGTTCATCCTCGATTTACAGCCGGACAGGAGCGTCGTCCGTCGCCTTCTGGAAGCCGGTCACGACGTGTACCTGATCGACTGGAACGAGCCCTCCCGGCTCGATCGACACCTCACGCTCGAGGACTACGTCGACCGCTACGTCGACAACTGCGTCGACGTCGTCAGGGACCGATCCAGCGTCGATCGGATCAACCTCCTGGGCTACTGTATGGGCGGAACGATGGCGGCGATGTATACCGCCCTTCGCCAAGAGAAGATCCGCGCGCTCGGGCTCATGGCGGCCGGACTCTGCTTCGACGACACCGGTGGCGTCCTCGAACTGTGGGGAGACGACGAGTACTACGATCCCCGCGACGTCGTCAACGCCTACGGAAACGTGCCTTCGGAGATGCTCGACGTCGGCTTCGCGCTGATGGATCCGGTCGCCAACTACGTCTCGAAGTACGTCCGACTGTACGACAACTTCGAGAACGACGAGTTCGTCGAGAACTTCGCCCGGATGGAACGGTGGCTCGACGAGGGGATCGATCTGGCTGGCGAGACGTACGTCCAGTTCCTCGAGGAGATCTATCAGGAAAACAGACTCTACGAGAACGAACTCTACATCGGCGACAGACACGTCGACGTAACCGAGATACAGGTGCCGCTCCTCCAGATCGTCGGCGAGTACGATCACCTCATCCCTCCGGAGACGAGTAAGCCGTTCAACGACGTCGTCGGCAGCGAGGACACCGAGATCGTCGAGTACCCGACGGGCCACATCGGACTGTCGGTTTCGAGGTCGAGCCACCGGGACGTCTGGCCCCGCGTCGCCGAGTGGTTCATCGAGCGATCCACTGACAATCCCGAACACCTCGAAGCGGTCGAAGCCGCGGTCGAGGCGGCGACGGATCAGATCGTGATCGAGACGATCGACGTGGAGGTCGAGTCGGACGGTGAAAGCGATCGGACCGGCGGGGACGAGAGCGATCTCCGATCGGCGATCGTCGGGATCGGCCCGACGTACGTCGAACGGCTCGCCGACGCCGGAATCGACAGCGTCGCGGAGCTGGCGAGCGCCGACGCGGAGACGGTCGCGGCTGCCGCGGACGTGGGAGCATCCCGAGCGAAAGACTGGATCGAACAGGCGCACGAACGGATGGATCAGTCGGCGTAACCGCTGTCTGTCGCGGGGTCCGTGGAAATCAAAACCGGCTCCGGGGACGTCGCCGAAGCGGGGATCGGGGTCATTGGCGACGGCTCAACCGTCGCGGTCGAAAACAGCAGTCGAACCCGCCCGAGGTACGGGATCCGGAATTCGGCCGTGCCGACGATCCACTCGGGGCGGACCGGGGCCGAAAGCCGCGTGACCTGATCGTAGTCCTCGTTCGTAAGCTCGTTGTCCCCTTTGGTGATGAACCCGGCATTCGGGGCCGGACAGTGGGTCAACTCCTCACAGTCGTCCGCACCGCCGACGGCGTCGGGATCGGCGCGATCGTACCAGTTCTCACCGCCTTCGACCCACAGCATCGCGCGGTGGATCACCGGCGTATCGTCGCTGTTGCCGTTCCGCCAGAAGATGACGACGTCGCCCGGAGCCCCGAACGTCGTCCGATCGCGCGGCTCGGCGACATCGGCGGGGACGATCCCCGTCGAGCGCCCTTCGTGTTCGATCGCCCCATCGGGGACGAACCGATCGTTGTCGACGACGAAAACGAGGTCCCCCTCGACCATGTTCGGCTCCATGCTCCCGGATTCGATCGCGACCATCGGTGGCCAGACACCGCTGACCGCGAACAGTGCAGCCCCGATCGCGAGGACGACCAGAACGCTCGTCACGAGATCGCGAGCGTAGAGCAGTGGCCCCGAATCGGCGGTTCGGAACCGTCGAAACCAGCCGTCGCCCTCGTTCGGACGCTCCGGCGGTTCCGCGGGAGCGTCGGAGGGGTACTCGAATGGATCGGCGTCGGACGAGTCGTCGGCGGGGCGGCGCTCGTCCGTCCTGTCGGTCATTGGGAACCGTAGCGGGGCAGGAAACGTCAACGTTCTGGGTTCGCTTCGGCGTCGGTCGCTACGTTTTTGCCCGGCGACGGTGACGTACGGCTGTGCCACTGGAGAAGCCGGCGCGAATCGCCCGCGAGCTCGCGAGCCACGGCTACGCCGCAGACCGGGAGGCGATCACGCTACTCGCCCGGGCGGGAGATACCGCCGAGGCGATCGCGATCGCCGTCGACGCGACCCCCGATGGAGCGTTGCGGCTCACGGCCGAGGACGTCCGTGACGTGCTCGAAGGACGTCCCCGGGGGCGACGCGATCCCATCGCGACGGACGCGAACGCGGCCGGGGCGAGTGTGGAGTCCGAACCCGCGGAAAATCCGGACGGTCTCGAAGGAGAAGACCCCTCCATTTCAACTGGAGGTGAAGGCGACCTCTCGACGGATTTTGGAGAGTCGTCTCCAGTCGAAGTGAAGGGGTCCGGGAGGGGGGAAGCCCCGACGGAAAGCGCAGTCTCGGGCGAATCGGAATCGACCGCGGGCGAGAGGAATCCGACGACAGCCGGCGACACGGGCGGCGAGACGGCGAGAACCGCAGACCCCTCACTTCGGTCGGTCGAGGTCGGCAACAACATGACCGGCTATTCGAAGGGGACCGGCGAGTACGGCGATTTCGTGGCGACGTTCAGGGATCGCTACGACCGACTCGCCGGAACGCTTCGCGGGCGGATCAACCACCGAAACGCGACGGCGATTCGGGCGAGTCCGGGCGGCGGCGAGGCCGGAATGATCGGGATGATCTCGGACATCCGCTCGACGGCGTCGGGCCACTGGCTCATCGAACTCGAGGACACGACGGGTACCTTCCCCTGTCTGGTGATGAAGGACAGAGCCATCGCCGAGATGGTCGACGAACTGTTGTACGACGAGGTGATCGCCGTCGAGGGGACGATTTCCGACGACGGCGGGATCCTGTTCGTCGACGAGCTGTATTTCCCGGACATTCCGCGGACGTACGAGCCCTCGACCGCCGACCGCCACGTGCAGGCGGCGCTGGTGAGCGACGTCCACGTCGGCAGTCAGGAGTTTAGAGCTGACGCCTGGAGCGAGTTCGCCTCGTGGCTTCACACCCCGGAGGCGGCGCGGATAGAATACCTGCTAATCGCGGGCGATATGGTCGAAGGCGTCGGGGTCTATCCCGAGCAGGATAAAGAACTCGACATCGTCGACATCTTCGATCAGTACCGGGCGTTCTCGGAGTATCTGAAGGAGGTGCCGGGCAACATCGATATCGTCATGATCCCCGGCAATCACGACGCCGTTCGACTGGCCGAGCCCCAACCGGGATTCGACGAGGAACTCCGGGAAATCATGACCGCCCACGACGCGCGAATCGTCTCCAATCCGGCCGTCGTGAACGTCGAGGGTGTCTCGGTGTTCATGTATCACGGCGTCTCCCTCGACGAGGTGATCGCCGAGCTCCCCGAGGCGAAGGCGAACTACGACGAGCCGCACCTGGCGATGTACCAGCTGTTGAAAAAGCGCCACGTCGCCCCGCAGTTCGGCAACCACACCCGAATCGCCCCTGAAGAACGGGACCATCTCGTCATCGAGGAGGTGCCTGACGTCTTTCACACGGGCCACGTTCACAAACTCGGATGGGGGAAATATCGGAACGTGCTGGCGGTCAACTCCGGCTGCTGGCAGGCACAGACAACGTTCCAAAAGAACGTCAACATCGACCCCGACGTCGGATTCGCGCCGATCCTCGATCTGGACACGCTCGATATGACCATCCGGAAGTTCACCTGACGAGCGATTCGGTCGACCTCTTCCGGCTGGTCGCCGTTCGATCGGTCGCCTTTTAGCCGACAGCGGCCAACGCACGGTATGTTCGAGACGCGCCCCGATCGGGACGCCGAGGTGATCCTCGTCGGGCGTTCCAACGTCGGGAAGTCGACGCTCATGCGGGAGCTCACGGGCCACAGCTTCGACACCGGCGCCAGTCCCGGCGTCACGAAGAAGCCGAACCACTACGACTGGGCCCCGGAGGATTTCGTCATCACGGATCTGCCCGGCTTCGGGTTCATGTCGGGCGTCCCCGAGGACGTCCGCGAGCGGATCAAGACCGACGTCGTCCAGTACGTCGAGGCCAACGCCGAGAAGATCCTTGTCGGGATATTGGTCGTCGACGGCAAGGCAGTCGTCGACATCATCGATCGACATTCGGGCGAGGGCGAGATTCCACACGACGTCGAGATGTTCGGCTTCCTCCAAGAGCTCGATATTCCCGCGGTCGTCGCGGTCAACAAGATGGACGGGGTCGACGACCGCGACGAGCGGCTGGACGCGCTCGCTGAACGGCTCGGTCTCTACACGCCATGGCAGCAGTTCGACGAGATACTCGCGCCGATTTCGGCCAAACGGGGCTCGATCGAGCCGCTCAACGAAGCCGTCCGCCACCACCTCCACGAACAGAAACGCGATGACCTGTTCAAGTTCTTCTGACTAGCAGTCTTTTTGGGTTGGGAAGCCCTCATCGGAGGTATGTTCGGAGGAGGCGGCGGGTTGAACCCGCGCAAGATGAAACAGATGATGAGTCAGATGGGGATCGACCTCGAGGAAGTCGACGCCGAGGAGGTCATCATCCGCACGGCCGAGGAGGACCTCGTCTTCGACGACGCCGAGGTCCAGCGAATGGACGCCCAGGGCCAACAGACCTATCAGGTCGTCGGTGAGCCCGAATCGCGCCCGCGCGCTTCGGGCGAGATCGAGGCCGCGGACGACGAAGCGACGAGCACCCCGGGCGACGACGGCGGCTTTTCGGACGACGACGTCGCGATCGTCGCCCAGCGAACCGGCGTCCCCGAGGAGACGGCCCGCGAGGCGCTCGAAGAGACCGGCGACCTCGCCGCCGCCGTCCAGAAACTGGAGTGACGGGAAGCGACCGTCGCGTCCTCGTCGTTCGCGGGAGCCGCGAGTTCCTGCTCGCTCCGGGCGCGACCCAGGAGACCGACCTGGGGGTGCTCGAAGTGCCCGAGGACGTCGAGGCCGGGACGGTCGTCGAGACCCACCTCGGCGAAGCCTTCGAGGTCAGACGCCTCCGAGGTCCCGACCTGTTCGATCATCTGGCGCGAACTGGCGCGCCGATGATGCCCCGCGACATCGGGCTAGTGATCGGTCACACCGGTATCGCAGCGGGCGATCGGGTGCTCGACGCGGGGACCGGAACCGGCGTGCTCGCGGCGTATCTGGGCCGCCTCGGCGTCGAGGTGACGACCTACGAGCGCGACCCGGAATTCGCCGACGTCGCCAGAGAGAACATGGCGACAGCCGGCGTGGCAGACGCCGTCGACGTTCGAACCGGCGACCTGACCGACGCACTCGATAGCGGCGACCTCGACGATGAAGATGGGTTCGACCTCCTGACCCTCGATACGGAGGACGCCGCGAGCGTCATCAAACGCGGGGGCGAACCGCTCGTTTCGGGGGGGTTCGTGGCGGTGTACTCGCCGTTCATCGAGTCGACCAGAGAAGCCGTCGCGGCCGCCCACGAAGCCGGGCTCTCAGACGTCGAGACGCTCGAGACCATCCAACGGGAGATGGACTTCGACGACCGCGGCTCCCGGCCCTCGACGGCCGGCGTCGGCC
>CAZLHT010000029.1:0-9694 GCA_964559185.1 uncultured Natronomonas sp. | reverse complement strand
ATCCGACTGCTTTCTCCCGTCGCGCCACACCTCTGTGAGGAACTATGGGAGACGCTCGGATACGATGGATTCGTCGTCGACGCCGAGTGGCCCACGGCCGACGCCGATCGAGAAACCGTCGAGAAGCGCGATCGACTCGTCGAAAACACCCGCGAGGACGTCCGACAGATCGTCGACGTCGCGGGGATCGAAGCGCCCGAACGGATCGAACTCGTCGTGGCTCCCGAGTGGAAGTACCAGGCGCTAAACCTCGCAATCGACAGCGACGCGCCGAACGTCATCGGGGAGTTGATGCAACACGAGGCGATCAAACGCCACGGAGACGAGGCCGCCTCGTACGGTCAAGAGCTGCAGGAAACACGCGAGGCGCTCCAGCAACCCCTCGATCCCGAGACCGAACTCGCCGCGCTCCGATCGGCCGCCTGGCTGATCGAACGGGAGTTCGGCGCCGAGGTCCGCGTGGTAGCCGCCGAGGACGCCCCTGAGAGCGTAGCCGAGAAGGCCGAGCCGTCCCGACCGGCGATCGAGATCGAGGAGTAAAACCGACCAGCGAATTCCGATGACGCGCGCGAACGTCGTGTCGGGCGACCCGGATCGGATCGATTCGACGCCACGCTTATGCGTCGAGGGGTCCCCTCTGTCGGATATGATCGATCTACGAAGCGACACGGTAACGAAGCCCTCGGCCGAGATGCGCGCGGCCGCGTCCGAGGCCGACGTCGGCGACGACGTCTACGGCGAGGACCCGACTGTGAACGAACTGGAGGCGACGGTCGCGGAATTGCTGGGCAAGGACGACGCGCTCTTCGTCCCGTCGGGGACGATGGGAAATCAGCTCGCCGCCCGCGTCCACACCGAACGCGGCCAGGAGGTGCTCGTCGAACGCGAGAGCCACGTCTACAACAGAGAGCGCAGTGGGCTGGCTCAGCACTCGGAACTGCAGGTTCGCCCGGTCGACGGCGGCGACCGCGGCGTCGTGACACGCGAGGCGATCGAGGAGGCCGCAGTCGAAGCGGACGGACACCAACTTGGGACGGGACTGGTCTGTCTCGAAAACACCCACAACGACAGAGGCGGCACCGCGATCGCGGCCGACCGGATCGACGCCGCCTGCGAGGCGGCCGCCGATCGCGGAATCCCGGTTCACCTCGACGGCGCGCGTCTTTTCAACGCCGCGGTAGCGTTGGAGACCGACCCCGAGCGGCTCGTTCGAAACGTCAATTCGGTCATGTGCTGTCTCTCGAAGGGACTCGGCGCTCCGGTCGGCTCGATGCTGGTCGGCGACGAGCGGTTCGTCGACGCGGCCCGGCGGGTTCGAAAACTGTTCGGCGGCGGCATGCGGCAGGCGGGAATTCTCGCCGCCCCGGGACTCCTCTCACTGGAGAACCGCGACCGGCTGGACGTAGATCACGAAAATGCTCGCCTGCTGGCCGACGGGTTGGCGGCGGTGGACGGTCTCACCGTCCGACCACCGGAGACGAACATCGTGTTCGTCGAGACTGACAGAGCCGCGGGAGCGTTCGTCGAACGATGTCGAGACCTCGGCGTATCGGGTATTGCGTTCGACGAAACTCGAGTGCGGTTCTGTACGCATCTCGACGTCGACCGAAGGGATATCGAGACGGCGATCGACAGGATCGCGGGCCGCTAACGGCGCTTGCCGTCCCGAATCCCCTCCGAGAAGCTAAGGAGCGTCTTTCGGACGAACAAAAAGAGCGCGAATACGATCAACAGGAGTACCGTGATGATACCCACTAAGACGGGATCGACCTCGAAAAACAGCGGAAACGCCGCCGGGGCCGCATCGACCGGGGGTATCGGAAACATACGCGAGGGGTAACGTCGCCACGCCAAAGTCGTTTCGGGCCGCGATCGATGATCTCGACTCACGGTGAATCGTATAAAAGCTCATACCGACGGCCGAAATACGTACGATCGATGAGCCTCTTGCCCTCCACCCCCGATATCACCCACGACGGCGAACCGCGGGTCGTCGGCCTCGGCAGCGAGGAGGCCGACGACCTGATCGCGGCCCTCTCTTCGGAGACGGCCCGACGAGTCCTCTCGGAACTCCACGAGCAACCGGCACCCCCCGGCGAACTCGCCGATCGGGTCGACACGTCGCTACAGAACGTTCAGTACCACCTCGGCCGGCTCGAAGACGCCGGGGCGATCGAGGTCGTCGGAACGGCCTACTCGGCGAAGGGACGCGAGATGTCCGTGTACGGTCCCGCGGATAGCCCCCTCGTCATCTTCGCCGGCGAAGAGGCGCGAGCGCCCGGGATCAAATCGGCGCTCTCGCGGCTGTTCGGCGGCTTCCTCGTGCTTGCCCTCGGAGCGATCGCGGTGCAGGCCGCCTTCGGTAGCGGACCGTTGGGTGGGACTCGCGACGAATCGAGCGGCGGCGACGGCGGTGGCGTCGGCACGTACGAAAGCGCCGAAGATGCGCCACCGGCGTCGTCCGGGGAAACGCCCGTCGCGGAGGCGATCGATTGGCTTGACGCGGTCGTCAACGGCCTCTTCGGTGGGGGGCTCTCGCCCGGCCTCGCCTTCTTTCTCGGGGGAGCCATCGTGTTGACGATCGTAATCGCGGCCCCGTCTCTTCACGAATGGATTCGGAGGAACCGAAACAGCTAGCCCATTCGTCGAACCGACGGTTCCGATAAGTAAAACGCCGATTTGAGCCTTCAGCGGTGTTTTATCGATCCTCACCGATGAAACGATCGCGCTGAACGCTTCGGCCCTCCACCGCCCCGTACTATCCCCCGCACACGGCGTTCGGCGCGTTTTACCTCTCGTCGGAACGTCCAGCAAAATCGACGATATCGTTCAAACGACCTCCAGCGTCACGAGCAGCAGCAATCCCGCGCTCGCGAACGAGAGCACGCCCAAAAAGCCCCAGGCGGCGAGATACCCGTTCACGTCGACGAGATAGCCGAACACCGGCGGCGCGAACAGGCCGCTCGTCGTCATCGCCAACTGCCCGACGGCGGATGCCGCGCCGAGCTCATCGTCGCCGACGAGCGTGGAGATGCACGAGTAATACAGCCCCGGCGAACCGAGGATGAATAGGCCGATTCCGACGAAGGCGATCCCCGCCACGAGCGGCGTGTCCGACAGCGGGAGCAACACGAACAGCACGCCGCCGCCGGTCGCCTGGGCGACGAGTATCGCACCCGTTCGCCTCCTCGGTGTACCCGGTAGAATGTCCGCTAGGGTTCCGGCGCCGATCCGACCGGCGCTGCTGGCGATCTGTAACGTCGCCAGGATGAGCCCACCGGTGGCGACCGTCGCGCCGATGGACTCGTCGACGAACAACACCGTATAGCCGGTCGTCGTGTAAAAGGCGGCCCCGATAGAGAAGCCGGCCAAGAGGACGACGACGTACGACCGGTTCGAAAGCAGCCCCCGAAAGTCCGGGACGGTCGGCTCAGCTCGGTCGGCAGTCCGGTAGATTAGGAAGAACGCGCCCGCGACGGCCAATCCAATGACTGTCGCGACGAGAAATCCGAATTGCCAGAAGAAGAGGCCGGCAAGTCCCGTAACCAACACGGCGCCGATCGCACTGCCGATCGTCGGTCCGATCTGTTTGATCCCGATCGCGCGGTGTTGACGCCTCTCGTCGATCTGATCGAAGATCGCTTTGTTCGTGCCAGGCGTCGCGCTTCCGTACATCAGGCCGATGAAGAAAGCGGCGAACAGCAAGAGCAAATACGACGGTGCGATCGTCACCGCTAACACGCCGAGGGACAATCCGACGAGACCGAGCGTCAACGTCCGGTGTTCGCCGAATCGATCCGTCGCGATACCGAACGGGAGGAGTGAGGTCGCATAGCCGAGCGAGAGCGCGGTGATGATGAACCCGATCCCCACGCCGGAGAGGTCGAACGCGTTTCGGAACAGTGGCGTTCCGGCGTATATCGTGTAATAGCAGATGCTCGCGGCGATGTGCCAGACCGTCACGAGCGTCACGATTCGCCAAAACCGCGTGTTCATACATCGGGATCAAACAACGGTACAATAGTCGTGTTGGTTCACGGGCACGAGCGACACGGAAGCCGGTCCTCCCCGTATCCGTCCCTCTACCCGCGCGGTTTGACGGTGAAGTGCTCGAATGCGGTCCCCGACGGTTCCACGAGTCGTCCGTGCGCAAGTCCGGCGGCGGTGTCCCACTCCAACTCGGCGTGCGCCGCCCGGTTCCAGCGCGGATCGGCGTGGCTCCCGGGGTTGAGCGCCGGGACGACGCCGTCGCGGAACTCCGGGGCGTGCGAGTGTCCGAAAAGGACGAGATCGGCGTTCGACTGCCGGCCGAGCATCGAGAGCGCTGGGTCCGCGTGCTCGTGGCCGTGGACGACGAGAATCCGAAGGTCACGCCACCCGAGGACGCGGTCGGCCGGGAGCCGTTCACGAACGTCCACGGGGTCGTTGTTCCCGTAGACGGCGCACAGCGGCCCATGGGATTCGAACTCGTCGAGGACGTCGCCGGTAACGAAATCTCCGGCGTGGACGAGAACGGACGCGTCCTCGACCGCCTCGGCCGTCCGTCCGGAGAGCCGTGCGCCGTCGCGGCCGTGCGTGTCCGAAAGCGCGACGAGCATGGCATCGATATGCCGTCCGGCGATAAGTGTCCACCGGCGACGATCGGACGGTGACGTTTCCGTCAGCCGACGGCCGCCGGCGGCCGGACCGAAATTCACACGGCGAAACGGTCGCCCGTACCGAGCCCTTTTTCGGATCGAACGGACTACGGACGGTATGCACAAAGCGGGCGTCATCGCGGTCCAGGGCGATGTCGAAGAGCACGTCGAGGCGATACGACGGGCCGCCGAACGCCACGGTCGAGCCTGCGAGGTCGAGACGATCCGGTCGGCCGGAACCGTCCCAGAGTGCGATCTTCTCCTCCTGCCGGGCGGCGAGTCGACGACGATCTCCCGGCTCCTCGCAGGGGAGGGAATCGACGACGAGATCCGCTCGTTCGTCGCCGACGGCAGGCCGATGTTGGCCACCTGCGCCGGCCTCATCGTCGCGAGCCGCGACGCCAAGGACGACCGCGTTCGGACGCTCGACGTCCTCGACGTGACCGTCGACCGCAACGCCTTCGGCCGACAGAAGGACAGCTTCGAGGTCGCCCTCGACGTCTCAGGACTCGAGTCGCCGTTTCCGGCGGTTTTCATCCGCGCACCGACGATCGACGAGGTCGGGCCGGAAGTCGAAGTGCTGGCGACGGTCGACGGTCGACCCGTCGCCGTCCGGCGCGGAAACGTCCTCGGTACGTCGTTTCACCCCGAGTTGACGGACGATTCGCGTCTGCACGGGCTGGCGTTTTTCGAGTAGCTTCCCGAGTGATTGGCTTTTTACCCGCTCACCGCCACCGACGAGTATGGACGCACACATAGAGGGCGTCCGCGTCGCCGAAGCTCCCGCCGGCGTCGTCGCCGTGGTCACGCTCGGCGTCGAGGGGACCGACGACGTGTTGCCCATCTTCGTCGGCTTCGAGGAGGCGGCGAGCATCGCGCGCGGGCTCGACGCCGTCGACATCGGCCGCCCACTCACTCACGATCTCCTGCTCGACGTGATGGAGGAGCTGGGGGGTCGCGTCGACCGCGTCGTCGTCACCGACCTCGACGATGGAACCTACATCGCGGATCTCCACGTCGACACGCCGCGAAACGGTGCCGTCGTCGACGCCCGGCCGAGCGATTCGCTCGCGCTCGCCGCCCGGACGAACGTCGCGATCGACGTCGAGGAGACCGTCTTCGAGGCCGGGCGCGAATCGATCGAGGAGTTCGCTCACCTGGAGGACGTTCGGGAGCTGATCGGCGCATGAACGACGGATCATCGTCGGATGAACGCGCAGATCCGGAGATCCTCGACGACCTCTTCGCGGTAATCGAATCACGAAAGGCTGAACTGCCGGATGGTTCCTACACGGCGTCGCTATTCACCCACGAGAAGGGCGAAAACGCCGTCCTCGAAAAGCTCGGCGAGGAGACGACGGAGTTCGTCTTGGCCGCGAAGGACGACGACACCGAGGAGATGGCCCACGAAGCCGCCGACATCGTCTATCATATGCTCGTCCTGCTGTCGATGAAGGGGCTGACGCTCGAAGATCTCCGCGAGGAGCTTCGAGCGCGCTACTGATCTCGACTTCGCGAGGAGCTTCGAGCTATCCCACGAGAAGCGCCCGCACGTCGTCCCACGAGTCGACGACGTGTGCGCCGTCGCAGGCCGCCGGATCGCTGTAGGGCTGTCGCATCAACACGCCGGCCATGCCGGCGTCGATGGCGTTCGCGACGTTTCTGTGGTAATCGTCAATGAGCGCGTCGCCGGGTATCGATCCCTTGTTTCGGGGCACGGTATCGTGGAAGTCGTCGTAATGGATCCCGTGGTCGTCGAGCCACGCCTTCGAGACGTCGTGCGTCTCGGGGAGGCGGTGGGTCGCGATCTCGATCCGGTACGCGTCTCCGAGTGCCGAGATCGACTCGGTGACGCCGGGTCTCGGCTCCATTCCACCGAAGTACCACTCGGGGCGTTCGGCCATCAGCTCGTGGATGACGTCGCCGATGTGGCCGTCGGCACCGGGAACGTCGTAGGACCACTCGTCGATCTGGCTCGGGGCGACGTCGCACTCGTATTCGAGCCTGAGGTACGTACAGAGCCGCGGCAGCTGTTCGGCGACGACACCGTCGAGATCGACGAGCAGCGTCGACCCGAGGGGGAGGGGGCGGTCGGTCATTGCGTCCCATTCGCATTCGAACGGTTTAAACGGTACCGGGGACGCGTCACTCACACGTCGTACGTCGGCCCAATTTCGGGGGCGCTCGCCTCGAACCCCGCCTCGCGGAGTTCGCCGGCGAATCTCTCGCATCGATCGCCGTGATTTATCAGTAGCCGGGAATTCCCGTAGGCGGCGAGAAACTCGAGGATCCCGGACCGGTCGGAGTGCGCCGAGAAGTCGTACCGTTCGACCTGCGCGCTGACCTGCAGATACCGACCGCTGATCTCGGCGCCGCCGGTTTCGAGGAGTTCGCGCCCCGGCGTCCCCTCGACCTGATAGCCCGAAAAACAGATCTTGTTGACCGGGTTCGCGTAGATCTCGGGGAGGTACGTCATCGCGGGACCGCCGGAGAGCATCCCGGCGGTCGTGATGATGACCGTTGGCTCTGCGGCGATCCGCTTTCGCTGGCCGTCGCGTCCGGTGACGAACCGGGCGTTCGAGTTCGCATGCGCCATCGCGTCTGCGTCCCGGAGGAACTCGTGGTGGCGTCGGAACATCCGGGTCACCTCTTTTCCCATCCCGTCGACGTAACAGTCCAGGTCGTGGGCGGCACAGACGAGCATCAGTTCCTGGGTGCGCCCGATGGCGAAGGCGGGGACGACGACGGTGCCGCCCTCCCAGAGCGTCGTCCGGACGCTCTCGACGAACCGTCGTTCCACCGCGTCCCGCGGTTCGTGCTCGACGTCGCCGTAGGTGCTCTCACAGATCACGATGTCCGCCTCGGGACGGGCGGTCGATCCCGCGACGAGGCGTTGTCCACGAATCGGTTCTCCGGCCCGGTTCGCCCGGCTCGCGGGCGTGGTTCGAGACGACCTCGGCGTCTCGTCATCACGAGAGACGCTTTTCGCCTCTCGAACGACGTCACTCCCGCGGCGATCGTCGATGAGAAAGTCGCCGGTATAGAACAGTCGCGTCCCGCCGTCGTCGACGAGGACGTGCGTGCTGCCGGGGATGTGCCCGGCGTCGAAGAACGTGATCTCGTGGCCGGCGGCCGAAAACGGCTCGCGGTAGCCGTGGGTTTCGGAGACTTCGGAGACGCGGCGACGTTCCTCTTCGGTGAACGGACACCGAAGCGTCCCGCCGTGAAGCTTCAGGGTGTCGCGCGCGAGCGTCATAGCCAACTCGTACGTCGGCGGCGTCCAGTGAATCGGCGGGCGTTCGTCGCCCGAAAGCAACGACGGAATTGCGCCGACGTGATCGAGATGTCCGTGGCTCGCGACGACCACGTCCGGCGAAATTCGACCGACTGGGTACTGCGGTGGATCGGCCGTCTTGCTGCCGAAATCGAGCAGCAACGAGTCGTTGACGAGGACGGCGCTGCGGCCGACTTCGCCCGCGCCGCCGAGAAACTGCAGTTTCACTGAGCGGCCCTACTCGCGCCTCGCGCTTGCCTCCATCGGTTCTCCGCTCTCACCGGCTCGAGATCGGTCGATCCTGATCGCACTCGAGCGACTACTCGGCGTCCGCGTCGGCTTTTATCTCGGCGAGCCGATCGATGAGCGCGTCCTGACTCTCGTCGAATTCGAACTCCACCCTCCCGTCGTGGTCGTTTTCGTGGACGTTGACCGCGGCGTCGTCGTCGGTCTCGACGCTCTGATCTTTCTGTTCGGATTCGTCGTAGCTTCCAAAGCCCATACGGAGCCAAATATGCGGTCCCGTCGGAAAAGCCCCGGGATGTGTCGTCGACGGCGGTTCGGAACCGACGGTCGGTAAGCCGGGGTCTACCGAACGATCGTCACCGGAACGGACGAACGACGGGTGACGGTCTCGGCCACGCTTCCCAGGAGGATTCGACTCGCACCGGTTCGGCCGTGGCTGCCGATAACGATGTGGTCGATATCGTTCGCCTCGGCGTGGGAGATGATCGTCCTTGCGGGGGGACCGGTTTCGGTGGCCGTCTCGAGATCGACGCTTTCCTCGGATGCGAGTTCCGACGAGCGCTCGAGGAGTGCATTTGCGCGCTCTGCCTGCGCTCCGCGGAACCGTTCGAACTCAGTCGCGCCCCCGGCCTCGAGACCCCCCATCGGGAAGTCGCTCGGATCGATCACGTGGAGCGCGACGATCGTCGCCTCGGGGTACGCATCGAGTGCGAACTTCAGGGCAGCCGTCGACTGTTCGGACTCGTCGATCGGAACGAGAACCCGTCGTGACATGTGGGAAGACGGGTCACGGTCGATGATAAGTTCCGGGGATCGTCCACCCTCTCAAGACCGAACCGTCCGTCCGAACTGATCACCCGACCCGACGAACTCGAAACTCCGCGTACCCGCCGTGGGCGAATTCGAGTGCTCCGAGCCACCAGTTCCACCGGTCCCCGGGCCCGCCGTCTCGGGCATCCGCCAGTTGGTCGACGACGTGTTGCGGCGTGAGTTCGATCCCGGTATCGTCCCCATACCGGCCGCTGTCGGCGAGATCTCGGGCGTTCCTCGCGACCGTCCGGCGTTCGACGTCGTCGCCCCCGAAGGATTCGAGCCCGGCGATCAGCGCGTCGACGTCGAATCCGTTCGTCGGATCGTCCACGTTCACGTGGGGGGATACGAAGGGGCGAAACTTGAGCGTCCGGAATCGTGTCTCGTGCGTCTGGACCCACGTCGATCCGAGCGTACAAACCGACGCCAGCCCGAGGGAGAATATGACCAAAATCGAGCCGAACGAACTCCCCGAGGAGGCCGTCGAACTCCTTCAATCGTACCTCGAAGCCGAGCACGACTTTCTCTCGTGGCTGGGCTTCGAAGTCGAGACCTTCGAGACCGGTCGAATGGTCGCAACGATACCGTTCGACGACAAGCTCACGAATCCGACGGAACCGCCGACCGTCCAGGGCGGCGTCGCTTCCACGCTCATCGACGTTGTCGGCGGAATCGTCCTTCGACCGTATCTGAGCGATCCCATCGCGGACGACATGGCGACCATCAA
>CAZLHT010000028.1:0-9921 GCA_964559185.1 uncultured Natronomonas sp. | reverse complement strand
ACGTCGGGACGTACTTTCCGCCGACGTCGAGACAGAACATGCCGGGATTCGGTTCCGTACTGGAGGATATCGCGGCGGCGTGGGACGATTCGGAGCGACGTCGACGACTCGAATCGCAGGCCGATCAATGGACCGAATCGGCCATCGATGAATTGGAAAAAACGCCGGAATATCCCGGTGATGTGCCGGACGAAGCGTTCATCGAGTCGGTGGCGAACCGAGCCATCGAGGACGCCGACAGGGAGTACGGCGGCTGGGGTCGGGGACAGAAATTCCCAAATCCTGGTCGCATTCACATCCTTCTTCGAGCCCACGATCGAATCGGTCGAACCTCGTACAGGGACGTAGCGATCGAAACGCTCGATGCGATGGCTTCGGGTGGGCTTTACGATCACATCGGCGGGGGCTTTCACCGGTACTGTGTCGACCGGGAGTGGACCGTCCCACACTTCGAAAAGATGCTCTACGATAACGCTGAGATTCCGCGGGCATTTCTTGCCGGTTATCAGTTGACCGGGGACGAACGATACGAGACCGTCGTCCGAGAGACCTTCGAGTTCGTCGAGCGCGAACTCACCCACCCCGAAGGCGGATTCTATTCGACGCTCGACGCCCAAAGCGAGGATCGGACGGGTGCCCGCGAAGAGGGCGCGTTCTACGTCTGGACGCCGGATGCGGTTCGGGACGCGCTGGACGATTCAACGACCGCTACGCGCTTTTGTAAACGGTACGGCGTCACCGAGGCGGGCAACTTCGATGGCGGGACGACCGTACTCACCGAATTAACGCCGGTCGGGGAACTTGCGGCCGACTCGGTGATGGACGAAGAATCGGTCGAAGAAGGAATCGAAGACGCCAGAGGTAAGCTCTTTGAAGCTCGCGAGGCTAGGAGCCGACCGCAGCGAGACGAGAAGGTACTCGCGGGATGGAACGGCTTGATGATCTCCGCGTTTGCCGAGGGTGCAATTGTACTCGATCCGAATTACGCGGCAGCCGCCAAGGATGCCCTTTCGTTCTGTCGGACGCATCTCTGGAACGAAAGCGAACGGCGACTCGACCGTCGATTTGAGCGTGGAACTATTGGGATCTCCGGCTACCTCGAGGATTACGCCTTCCTCGGTCGTGGCGCGGTGGACACATATCAAGCGACCGGCGACGTCGAACACCTCGCGTTCGCGCTCGAACTCGGTCGGGTGATCCGCGATTCGTTCTACGACGAAGCCGAGGGGACGCTCTACTTCACGCCGATCGACGGTGAATCGCTCGTCGCTCGACCGCAGCAGCTCACGGATAGCTCCACGCCGTCGAGCACCGGCGTCGCGATCCAGTTGCTCTCTCTTCTCTCGCACGTCGCTCCGAACGAAGGGTTCGACGAGGTCGTCGAGCGCGTCCTCGAAACGCACGCGCCTATGCTGGAATCGAGACCGCTTCCGCACGCGTCTCTCGTGGTCGCCGCGGACGAGTACGCGATCGGTTCCGTCGAGTTGACTGTGGCCGGCGATGGACTCCCCGAATCGTGGCGGACCGAATTGGCGGCGCACTACCTGCCGTCGCGGTTTCTCGCGATCCGACCGTCGACCGCCGACTCTCTCGCCGGCTGGCTCGATTCGCTCGACCTCGAGGAAATTCCGCCGATATGGAAGGGGAGGGAGGCGACCGACGGCGAGCCGACGGTGTACGCCTGTCGGTCATTCACGTGCTCACCGCCGACGCACGAAATGGCCGACGCGATCGAGTGGCTCGAATCGAACGCCTAACGCGTGACTCGCCCCGACGTCACACCCGACGGTACGGCCCCAGACGCGTGCCGTCGAGCAGGTACATCTCGCCGTCCGCGAGCCCCTCGGGGAGAAACGGCGACAGGAACCCGTCGTCGCCGTTGATCGCCGTTCCGCCCGACAGGTCGTTGAACGCGGGACAGACGACGAGGCCGTCGCCGACGGTCGCGTATCCGGGAAATCCGGACGGATCGATTCGTCCCCGGAGCCAGACCCGCTCCGTTCGCCGACCGCCGACTTCGTCCTCGAGCAGTACGAGTGGGTGCTCGTGGGCGGTGCAAACGAACGGAGCGGCGACGACCGATTCCCCCGGCCACGTGTGGCCGTGACAGAAGCCCACGCTACCGATCCGGATCCCGTCCCCATCGGTCGTCTCGACGTCGTCGAGCGAATCGGCGACGGATTCGACGTTCCCGTCGTGGTTGCCCTTCACGATCGTGGCGGGTACACGCTCTGTGACCGATTCGAGGAGCCGTCGGATTTCAGAGCTCTCTTCGCGTCCCGGCTCGCCGATACTGTCGCCGAGATCGCCGAGAAAGACGACTCGGTCCACGGAACGTTTCTCGAGCAGCCGACGAATCGATTCGAGCCGCGCGTCGGCTCTGCTGTCGATTTCGATGCCATCGAGACGTAACCCGATTTCGATCCCGGAGTGATAGTCCGCGACGACGAGGGCCCGTTCGACGCCGCAGTCGGCAATCCCGGCAGGTTCGCCGGGGATCGGGTCGAGCATTCAGATCGATTTCAACGTCCCGTCCGCCGGCTCGTAGCAGCGACCGCTCATCAGCGCGTCCTGGATCGCCTCCTCGACGACGTCGACAGGGACGTCTCGTTCGTCGGCCACTGTCGAAACGAGGGTTTCCCTGTTGGCTCCGTCGCCCTCGTCGAGTCTTTTCATCGCGTCCATCACCGCGTCGGTAAGGTCCCCGTCCCGGTCCCCTTCTTCATCTCCCTCGTCGTCGGTCGATTCGGCTGCTGGCTCCGGATCCGGTTTCGCCGCTTCCGATTCGGGTTTTGATTCGGCTTCCAATTCGGGGGTCGGTTCGACTTCCGGTTTTCCTTCCGTTCCGGATCCCCCCGTTTCCGCCGTCGTGTCGGTTTCGGGACCGGCTTCGATATTCGTCTCCGAATCGGGGTCCGTCGATTCGACGTTTCCGGCCGTCGAGAACTCCGTTCCGAACTCCTCTTCGACCTCGCGACGTTCCGCCTCGTCGAGTTCGAACTCGCCCGGATCGACGTCTTCGAGTTCTTCCTCCACTGAAGCGACGTCCCCAACAGTGGTCGATTCGTCGGTATCGTCCGATTCAAGTTCGGCCGTTTCCTCGGCGTCGCTCGTCGCCGTAGACTCTCCGGCGGGTTCCGCCGCGGCGGTCGGGGTCGTCCCCGTCTCCGCGTGTTTCTCTCTATCGGATATCGTTTCGACTTCGCCCGGCGGATCCGCGTCCGGTTCGGCGTCAGCGGTTGACGAATCGACCCCTGCATCGTCCGTCTCCGGCCGGTCAGCCCGATCGTCGGTTTCCGTAGTCTTGGCGGCCGGACCGGCGACCGAGAAATCGACCGTCGCCGATAGATCCAGCGTCGAGAACGCGCTCGCGTCGCCGTCGCCTTCGCCGGGGGCGATCTCAAGCCGATCGACCTCGTCGCGCTCGCCCGCGACGACCCGGACCGCATCGACCGAAAGCTCCCAGAGCGCGTCGAGATAGGCGGGCGTCGTCCCGTAGTAATCGAGCGCGAGCGAAACGCCTTCGGCGAGCCGCTCGTCGACGCCGGCCTTCGAGAGCGCGATTTCGAGGTCCTCGCCGGTCAGACCCGACTCGATGGCCGAGGCGACGATCCCGATCCGTTCGACGGTTCGTTCTGCCGCCGTCACGACCCACCGGTCGCGCGTCTCGGCGTCGACCTCGCTGACGGATTCCGGGCGGACTGACGTGTAAATCCTATCTCCGTCTTCTGGTTCGTAGGTTCGGGCTTTTCCCGAAAGTGCGAGAAACGTCGGGGGGTCGACGCGCTCGAGGAACGCGAGCGCGTCAGGTTGATACTGCCCAGCGTATGTGACGAACGCGCCCGTGGGATCGACGATCCGCCCTCTAACCATCTCTGGGTTGACGTCCTCGACTTCGGTGAGGACGCCGACCGCGAAGAGTCGGTTAATCCGCGCGCCGGTCGGCGTAACGACGTAGTTTGGCGCGCGTTCCTCGTCGCTCTCGCTGTAAGATAGCTCCGAATTGTCGAACTCGGCGGCGAACAGTCGGTAGGCGACTTCCCGCCGTCCAGGGCTCGATTGACTCACGATTCGACCTCCGAGAGGAACGCCATCGCGCGCGCGTTCGGATTGCCGTCGCTCCGGTCGAAGGCTGTCGCATCGAGGTTCGCCCCGTACTCGTCGACCGAGAGCGCACCGCGGACGCGATATTCCCCCCCCTCGAGTTCGAGTGCGATCTCTTCTGCGACCACGTCCCTGTCCATCGAGTCTCGAGCGTGCTCTAAGGCCTCCTCGAGGGTGCCGCCGTAGACCGTTTCGGTCAGACCGTGACCCAGGATGACTGTTACCGTGTCGGTTCCGTCGTCGAGGATCGCCTTGACCCGCATATCGTCCTCGGGATCGACCTGGCCGTGGCTTCGGCACTGATCGTTTTGGACGACTCGGCCGCACTCCGGACAACGTTGGATGAGTCCCGATCCGTCCCGAACTTCGATCACGTTACCGATCAGCACGACATCGTAGATACCACCGGCCTCGATTGCCTCGCGGACCGACAGTTCGGTCCCCGATTCGCTCACCGACACGTCGGCGATCGGTTCGACCGCGGTGAACGTGGTTATGTTCACTGACGGAACACCGCGAAATTCATCGACATAGACGTCTTCGAGGCGAATCGACGCACCTTCCGCGATCTCATCGTGAGGGTTCCAGTCGGTGAACGGAAGCCGCGCCGTTTCGTCTCCCACGATGCCGCTGAGTATCTCCGTCTCGCCATCCCTGCCGTCGATCGTTTTCCGTTCAACTTCCAGAACCTTTCCGTCGATCGTTCGACCGCGATCGCCGGGCTCGAGATTGATGAGGTCGCGTTCCCCGCCGATTTCGTACGGGACCGATAGCGACTCCTCCTCGAGCGTCACGGTCGTCGATTCGCCGAGGTTCAACTCCGGTTCGCCATCCCACTCGCGCACGCCCACGTTTCCGGCCGTGATCGTGTCGCCGGGTGACAGCGAGAAATCGGTCCACGCGGTGTAGGAGATTCGCCCCGTCTCGTCGGCGAGTTCACCCTCGAAAATCGTCTGATTCTCTCCCTCGTATCGGATTGATCGCTGACCGACGGCCAGCACGCGAGCCGTAACGGTCACGTTTCCCGACTGCGGCGTGACCTCACCGATCTCGATTTTCTGGGGACTTCCGCCGGTATCGCCACCGGAGTCGCCGTACTTGCGTCGCAGGCTCTGTTTCGCCTCGTCCATCGGTACCGAGTACGAGACGAGCTTCTCTAGATCCGATTTGACCTCCGCCTTGTCGACGCCGAGGCTGGAGGCGAGTTCCTCGGCGGCTTCGTCTACGCTCATTGTCTGCGGGTTGGACGGCCTCCGTCAAAAGCGTTCGTGACCGCGAGATCGGACATCGGCGACTGCCGGGGTAGGCGCTTACCCCCTCCACTGAACGCTTGGCCTCCGTAGCTCAACTGTGACGGTGTTTCCCTTCGATTCGTTTCGCTCGAATCGGAGTGTCTTGCCGGAATAACTCACCGGCAGATGGACAAACTACAATCCGAGTCCGGTCGGGTGAAACATCGGTCGGATTCGGTTTTCGTCCATCAGGGATTCGTACTCCATCTCGGGAATCGTCGGACCGTTATCGACGACGTGAATCGCCACATGTGGCTCGCCCCGCTTGACGACGAATCTAACCGAGGGTGTCGACACGTCGTTCTGTTCGATCGCGTTTTCGACTAATTCAAAAAACGCCATTTCGAGCGTCGGTACCATCGAAACTGAGGCCTTCCCGGAACATTTACAGGTTATCTCGGCGTTTGGGTAGGCGTCTTTCAGCGTTCTCGCGAGGAATTCGATGAGGGGGATGCTATTAACGGGTCTCGGCGACTCCCAACCAGTGAGAAGCGTCACGATTCGCTTGT
This sequence comes from uncultured Natronomonas sp., assembly GCA_964559185.1. GTDB lineage: Archaea > Halobacteriota > Halobacteria > Halobacteriales > Haloarculaceae > Natronomonas. The sequence continues at coordinate 4,016 of CAZLHT010000028.1, read as the reverse complement.
GGTCGTCGAAAAGCGAGATCAGTCGTTTCACACTGGCATCGATTAATCCACGCCGGGTGAATCACCAGCGGCCGTCGAGTCTTGGATGAGATCAGTCGCTCCTCGGATGATGTTCAACTGGTTACGAAGGTTGTGTCGTATAATGTGATCGACGGCTCTGAGATGTTGTTCGCGAGCGTTTCGTACGGATGTATCCCGTCAGATCCCGACCAACCCGATCGTATCACCGTCGATCGTGAGCCGACGCTTTCGGAATTTGAACGGAATTTCGTTCCCGTATTTCGTGACCCGGTTGCTCTAACGGTATCGGTCCCCTCGACGAAGGCGGTCTCTATCGACTCAGAGATCCGATCGACGTCCCGTTTGACGAAGAAATCCTCCACGTCCTTCTCATCAATTTCCGTTTCCGTATACCCCAAAACGTCGAGAAGCGTTTCGTTCCACCGTTCGATTTCGCCGGCGGGATTGATGACGTAATAAACGTCCTAGAGCACGTTCAGGGAGGCCTCAAAGAATCGTCTTTCCGACTCGAGTTCCTATCGGATTTCGTTCAACGGTGTATCGTTGATAATCACCGCCTGACCGATATTTACGCCCTCATACCGACCCGGAGCGGTAGCGACCCGGATGTGGCGGACCTCGCCGTCCGCTTGCTGGAGACACATTACTGTCGGACCGATCGCCGTCTCATTTTCGACCACTTCGGTCAGTTCTCGTTCGGCCGTATACGGTCGTCGTCGTGAATAAATTCGAAGATCGACTGGCCGACGAGTTGAGCTCTCGAATCGAGCCCTTGGAGATCTACGACTGCGTCGTTTCTCCAGAGAATTTCACCGGATGCGTCGAAAAGATTGATCGGTTCGGGTAACGTGCGGATTAGCTGTCGATATCGCCGCTGCTCTCGTCCGTTCCCACATTATTCATTGTCGTAGATGACACCCCGCTATCTCCAGTTGGTCTGAGGATAGTTCTTTCACTGAACCGTTGATGCGATGGTTGCTATCGATGATGTACCTATCGTGCGTGCTGAATTTTATCCAAAATATGATAAATTTTCGCCCTTGACGTTCGAATCGTTCGCCATCTCACACCAGCCGTTTCATCGGCGAACGGGAACGTTTCCGATCCGTTACGATTCAATCGCTCCGGGCTCTATCTCGACTTCTTTCATCTCGATATGGTGTTTGAGGATTCCCAACATCAAATCGAACTGTCGAGTGTCGTACTCCCCGGCGATCTGCCGAGTGATCCAATCGAGAAGGCGGTTCGAGAAGTCGTACTGCGTATCAAATTTGACTCGGGTACCGGTCCCCTGCGCTTCGATGTCGAAGGTATGGGTCTCGGTTATCGGCCCGATCAACTCGAAGACGCGCTGGGTGTCGATTCGGCTTCGCGCGTCTCGCTCGCTCGAACCGGACGCTATCGAGTTTGTACCTGTACTCGAGTCGGTATCTGCCGTCCTCGAACTCCGTGGTTTCCGCATCCTGCATGCTGGGGACGATGATCTGCCACGTATCCGGGGACTCGATCGCATCGGTTACGTCTTCTGGCAACGCGCCGATCCGGATCTGTTTGGTATACTTCTCCATTCCACTTAATATGTCGTCGTGAATTTATACCCGATCCGATACCGCTTCGGCCCACTCGAGCATCCGCGAATAGAACGGATCGCTTCCCATGGCCCCGCGATCGCCGACTAGAACGAGCGCCTTCTTCGCCCGCGTAAGCGCGACGTTGACGCGGCGGTAATCCTCGAAGATGGGACTTGAGAGTTCGCCGGTGGCGACGAAGGAGATGACGATTACTTCCTTCGCGGAACCCTGAAACCGGTCGACTGTGTCGACGGCGACCCCCGGAATTCGGCGGGTGATCTCCGAAACTTGTGCCCGGAACGGGGCGATAACGCCGATGTCATCGCGGTCGACGCCCGCTTCGAGGAACGAGTCGACGATCGTCGCGACGCGATCGGCTTCGACGACATTCGTGTTCCCCGACGCCGTTCCGCCCGGATCGACGAAGCTGACCGGGTCGCGAAGCTCCGACGGGAGGTCGTCGGGATCGACGCCGCCGAGATCCTCGAGTCGCTGTGCGGCCACCGCGGCGCTGACCGGTCGAAGCGCCCCCTCGTAGAACTCGCGGCTCGAGAAGAACTGGATCCGCTGTCCCATCCGGTACTGTCGATCGAGCATCTCGGACGCGTCTGGGTACCGCTCGATGAGCCGCTCGAAGAGCGACCGCTGGAGGTCGTTTTCTGCCCTGACGACCGGCGGTAGCTGCTGGTGATCTCCCACGAGGACGAATCGATCGGCGAGTGTGGTCGCGAGGAAGGTCCCCGGCTCGGTGAGCTGGCCTGCCTCGTCTACGACCGCGACGTCGAATCGCTCCGCTTTGAGAGTCCGAGAACCGCAAGCGGCGGTCGTGGCCGCGACGACGTTCGCGTTCCGAAGGGCACCCGCCCGTTCCTCCGGATCGCCGATTCGCTCCAATCGGTATTTCTCCATGTCGTCGCGCACGCCCGTTTTCGAGCCCCATCGAACCACGTCGGTAAAGCCCTGCGCTTCGAGCGCTTCCATCGCGTTGTCGACCGCCCGGTTGGTAAATGCCGAGAGTAACACCCGATCGCCTCCTTCGACGAGCGCCCGGACGGTCCGGGCGAGCGTGTAGGTCTTTCCGGTACCCGGCGGTCCCTGAATCAACGCGAAGTCCTCGGCGGCGAGCGCCGCGTTTACCGCCGCGTTCTGGGCGTCATTGTTGTCGATGTAGGTTCGTTCCGCCCTGTTAAAGGTGGGTTCTCGACGACCGAAGAGGATATCTCTCGTCTCGGGGTCACCTTTCAGTATCGCGTCGTGAAGCGCGGTCAACTGTCGATCGACCCCGATCTCCGAGGGATATCGATCGAGCCGTCGGAGCTCTATGGGTTCGTCGGCTAGGACGACGATCCCCTCTTCGAGGGACGTGACGGTCGCCAGTTCGGCCGTTCCACGCGTCGGATGACCGTCGCTCGCCAGGACCCGATCCCCCTCGCGGATCTTCGAAACGGCGTCCTCGCGCTGGCGGGCCCGAAGCTTCCAGCGGCCGCCGGAGACGGGTTCTCGGCCGAGCGGTTCGAGATCGATCAGTGCTCGATCGTCGTCGGCTCGCTCGGCGGCTGACTGTTCCCACAGCTTTCGGTACTCGGCATGGACCACCCGCCGTTCCTCCTCGATCGCGCGGTAGAACCGCCGGAAGTATTCGCGATCCTCTTCTGGCAGCGGTTCGCCGATCGATCCGGCCTTCGATTCCTGATCGAGTCGCCCGGCGACGGCCATGCAGGTGTCCCGTTTGAAACAGTACTCGCACTTCGCGTCGGCTTCGAAGCCGGTCGGGATCGAGAGGTCGTACTCGGACGCTGCGAGCTTGTTTCTGACCCGCAGGACGTACTTCAAAAAGCCGGGGCCAATAGAGAACTCCTTCGCGGGCGAGAGATCGCCCGACGCTTCGCTCCGATCGAGTGCCGTGTTCTTGGTATACAGAAGAGTTCCCGTGTCCGGCGCGTCCTCGATCCCGTCTGCCAACAGGAGGGCGTAGCAGGTCGCCTGCACCTTGTCCTGAAACCGGGGATCACGCCCGAGGTTCTTGCCGGTCTTCAACTCGACGGGCATCCCTCGTCGGACGGCGTCGGCCCGTCCTTTAATTCCGAATCGCTCGGAGATGAGCGTCTGTTCCGATCGCCACGAATCGTCTCCGAAGCGACCCTGCTGGAGCCATCCTTCTATCGCGGCTGCGTTCCGTCTGACGTCGTCGGCGACGCTGTCGGCGGTTTCGCCGAGCAATCCGACGTCGATCGCTGCCTCGGCGACCCGTTCGTCGATGCTGTCGTCGAGATTCCGTCCCCGGAGCAAATCGCCGAACACCTCGTGGACGATCGTCCCTTTTATCACCGGATATTTCAGCGGCGTGCCGGTCAGTTTGTTCAGATAGTATATTCGGGGGCACTGGACCCACCCGCGAATGTCGGTCACGTCGACGAGGAAGTC
>CAZLHT010000027.1:0-9998 GCA_964559185.1 uncultured Natronomonas sp. | reverse complement strand
CGACGCTCTCCGCGACGTTCTCTCCGAGCGCTTCGACTTCCCCGGCCGAGAAGAGCGCGCCGAAGCGAGTGATGATTTCGTCGTTGATTTCGGCGTATCCTTCGCCGAGGCTTTCGCCGCCCGTCTTGAAGCCGTCGTTGTCGAATGTGAGAAGATTGTCGACCGTCTCGGCGAAATCCTGGAACGATCGCGCCGCATTCCGATTGTAGATCCCGCCCTCGTCGCGGCTCGGAAGAATTCCGAGGCCGTACACTGGCTCGACGTAGAGCCGTTGGAGATGTTCGGCGAGGATCGGCGAACCGCCGCTACCGGTGCCGCCGCCGAGCCCAGCGATGATGATAAACGCGTCGATTTCGCTCGAGGCCATCTGATCGATAGCGCTCTGTATCTCCTCGAGATCCTCGCGCGCGCACTTTTCGCCCAGTTCCGGTTCGGTACCGGCTCCGTGTCCCTTTACCACAGATTGGCCGATGAGAACCCGGTTCTCGTTCGGCACGTAGTCGAGCCCCATCAGATCCGCCTTTGCAGAGTTCACCGCAACAGCGTGCCCGACAATGCCAGTGCCTCGGGTCGAGTCGTACTCGAGAAACCGGTCGAGGATTTTCCCGCCGGCCTGACCGAAGCCGATCATTGCAAGTTTCATATGAGTCCTTATAGGGGGTAGCGTTCTACGGAAACGATAAGCTTTCGGCCAACGTCGGACGCTGAGACGACACGTACCGTCAATATTATGCGTCCTTATGGGGGTGCTCGACGTTCAGATACGTCGAAAGCGTTCGCAGATCCGCCTGATCGATCCCGAAAGCGGCGATGTCGTTTTCGTCCACGGTGTTATCGAACCGAAGCGATCGGTACTGATCGGCACCCATCCGTGGGATTCCCGGGAGTGAATCGAGGATCGACACCGGGACGTACTCGAGCGATTTGAGACCGAGGCCAGCGAGACCCATCGGGATCGAGACGATGCCGACCGGTCGGCCGTCCACCGCGTGAGCGAGTTTCGCGATTTCTGCGAGCGTCAAGATCTCCGGTCCGCCGATCTCGTACACCTCGCTCACGTGGGGGTCATCGGGACCGCTCGATTCGATCGCGTCGGCAAGAATCCGTGCGAGATCACCGACCCAAATCGGCTGAAATCGCGTCTTTCCTCCGCCGGGAAGGGGCGTAAAATACGGCGGCGCGAGCTGTTTCGTGTACGGGATGAACTCCCCGCCGTCCCCGAAGACGACCGACGGCCGGAAGATGACCCATTCGAGATCGGAGTCCCGGACGAGTTTCTCCGCCAGACCCTTCGATTGGATGAATGCCGTCGGGCCGTCCGGGTCGGCATCGAGCGCGCTCATCTGAACGATCCGTCGGACGTCGTGGGCCTCGGCTGCCCGAACGACGTTTTCGGTGCCGTCTCTGTGAACGGTGAAATGCGTTTCTTCGCCGCCACGCGGGCGAAACAGCGGCGACAGCGCAACGAGGTTGACCACGACGTCTTTACCTTCGAATGCGGTCTCGATCGAATCGTACGCCGTCACGTCGCCGGCGATCGTTTCGACGCCTTCCGGGAGCGTTCCATCGTCCGGGGATCTTGACAGCGCCGTCACGTCGTGCCCCCGCTCGCGAAGTTCCCGGCAGAGGTGTTTCCCGAGAAAGCCCGTCCCGCCGACGACCAGTACGTTCATATCCAAGACGACGTCCGGAAACCGTATAAATGTCGGCGCGTCACCGGGGACGATAATTCCTATACTTGTCGCATCCGATCACCGCGCATGGACCACTTTCGAAAACTCGAACGGATGTATCACCGCTCACCGTGTAACGACGACCTCGACGTGACGCTATCGATCGTGGACGAGGGCGAGGCCGAAATCCGTCTCGGCGTCGACGAGTGCGATCATCATGCCGCGGGGGGCGTCCACGGGACGTATTACTTCAAGGCGCTCGACGACGCCACCTTTTTCGCCGCAAATTCGATCGTCGAGGATGTCTTCGTACTAACGACGGACGTTCACCTCCAGTTGACACGTCCGGTCACCGACGGAGAACTTCGCGCGACGGCGACCGTCGTCAACGCCCACCCCAGACAGCTCATCGCCGACGGCGTCCTCCACGACGAGGACGGAAGGCAACTGGCCCGCGGAACCGGTACTTTTGCGCGGAGCGACGTCGAACTCGATGCGGAGATCGGATACGAGTGAACAATCGCCGCCCGGAAAGGCTGGACTTATCCGGATGCCCGAAGTTGTGATAGCCATGAGCGAAATCGTCGTCACGTTGCCGGACGGCTCCGAACTCACGGTCGAATCGGGGTCCACGGTCGAAGACGTGGCCTACGAGATCGGCCCGGGACTCGGGTCGGATACGGTCGCAGGCGTCGTCGACGGGGAGCTGACCGACAGGAGCGAGCCCCTGTACGAGGACTGCGACCTCGTCATTGTCACAGTCCAGTCCGACGAGTACCTGCAGGTGCTGCGGCACTCGGCGGCACACGTTTTCGCGCAGGCGCTCCAGCGACTGTATCCCGGGGCGAAACTGGCGATCGGGCCGCCGACGGACGAGGGATTTTATTACGATGTTTCGGGCGTCGACCTCTCGGCCGACGACTTTGAGGCGATCGAAGCCGAGATGGCCGAGATCGTCGAGGCAGACTACGAAATCGAGCGTGTCGAGCGCAGCCGCGAGGAGGCGTTCGAGATCTACGCCGACAACGAGTACAAACGGGAAATCTTGGAGACTGAAGCGGAAGGGGAGGGGACCGTCTCCTTTTACGTCCAGAACGGCTGGCAGGACCTCTGTCGGGGGCCCCACGTAGAGTCGACCGGCGAGATCGGCGCGGTGAAGCTGCTCAATATCGCGGCGGCGTACTGGCGCGGCGACGAGGACAACGACACGCTCACGCGGGTGTACGGGACGGCTTTCGAGAGCGAACGTGATCTGAAGGCGTTCCTCGAACGGCGGGAGAAGGCCAAAGAGCGCGATCACAGGAAGCTCGGCCGGGAGCTGGATCTCTTTTCGATCCCCGAGGTGACCGGCCCCGGGCTCCCGCTGTATCATCCGAACGGCAAGGCGATCCTCCGGGAACTTGAGGCGTTCGTCGACGGAGTAAACGACGCAGGAGGATACGAGTTCGTCGAGACGCCGCATCTGTTTCGGACGGAGCTGTGGAAGCAATCGGGCCACTACGACAACTACGTCGACGACATGTTCCTACTGGACGTAAACGACGAAGAGTACGGCCTCAAGCCGATGAACTGTCCGGGACACGCGACGATCTTCAACCAGGGCAACTGGTCGTATCGGGATCTACCGATCCGGTACGCCGAGAACGGGAAGGTCTACCGGAAGGAACAGCGCGGCGAACTCTCAGGGCTTTCCCGCGTGTGGGCGTTCACGATCGACGACGGCCACCTGTTCGTCGAGCCGGAGTCGATCGAGCGGGAGGTCAACGCGATCATAGACCAGATAGGGGAAGTGCTCGACACCTTCGGTCTCGACTACGAGATCGCCCTGGCGACCCGCCCGGAGAAATCGGTCGGCTCCGACGAAATCTGGGAACAGGCCGAATCACAGCTTCGGGACGTCCTGGAGGCGAGCGGGATGAATTACGACCTCGAACCGGGTGACGGTGCCTTCTACGGGCCGAAGATCGACTTCGCCTTCGAGGACGCCCTGAACCGCAACTGGGACGGCCCGACGGTTCAGTTGGATTTCAACATGCCAGAGCGGTTCGATCTCACCTACACAGGCGAGGACAACGAGGAACACCGGCCGGTGATGATCCACCGGGCGCTCTACGGCAGCTACGAACGATTTTTCATGGTGCTCATAGAGCACTTCGGCGGCGACTTCCCGACGTGGCTCGCCCCCGAGCAGGTCCGGATCCTGCCGGTTTCGGACGACAGCATCGGCTACGCGAAACAGCTTAAGAACCGCCACCTCGACGACTTCCGCGTCGAAATCGAAGATCGGTCGTGGACCGTCGGCAAGAAGATCCAGACCGGCCACGACGATCGCGTCCCGTACATGCTCGTCGTCGGCGACGACGAAGAAGAGGCGAACACCGTTTCCGTCCGAGATCGCTTCGAGAACGAAAGGAAGGACGTCGACGTCGAAACGTTCCGAATGCGTCTCGCAAGCGAGGTCGAGGAAAAGCGCATCGAACCCGACTTTGTCGGCGGTTCAGATTGAGACATACGACCGGACGGGCTCCCCCTTTCAACTCGACCGAGCCGTTATTCCTCGTCTTCGGGTCGTTATTCTTCGTCGTCTTTCAGGTCGTCTAGTTCGGCTTCGATCTCGGGATCCGCGTCGGTCGACTCCCCTTCCAGTTCGATCTCGGTATCCCCGTCGACCGTGCCGTCGCCCTTTCCGGCCTCGGATTTCAGCGTCTCCAGTTCGGCCTCGACCTCGCCGGTCTGTCGGATTTCCTCGAGTTCGCGGTCGAGGTCGCTCTCGTTCGAGAGCACGCTCTCGAACGCGCCGGTCTCTTCCAGTTCGTCCATCGCGGCGGACCGCGCTTCCATGTCCTCCGTCCGTTCTCTGGCGCGCTCGATCGATCGAGAAATATTCTCCATCTCGTCGCCGGCACCGGTCATCGCCTCGCTGACGCGGGTGCTCGCCTCAGCGGCCTCGTAGCGGGCTTTCATCGTCTCCTTTTCCGTGCGGAACGTCTGGATTCGGTTCTGTAGCTCGTCTTTTTTCTCGACGAGATTGTCCTGCGTTCCCTGAAGATTCCCGATCTGAGCCTCCAGATCCTCGATCTGATTCATCTTCTGCTTTTTCTTCTCCAGGGCCTGGCGTGCAAGGTCGTCTCGGTCCTGTTCGACGGCCTGTCTCGCCTGCTCGTTGTGTTTCTCCACGTTCTCCTCGAGCCGTCGTTTTTGTATCTCCAGTCGTTTTTTCTGCGTGGTCAAGTCCGCGATTCCCTTTTTTACGTCCTGAAGCTCGTCACGGAGCTGTTCGTAGGAGTAATCGAGCGTTTCGTGGGGGTCTTCGGCCCGGTTCAGGACGGCGTTGACTTTCGAACGGATGACGTACGATGCCCGAGAGAGGATGCCCATATATCGCTTCCTTGTGTCCGCAACGGTTAAAAGGCTACTCCGTCTGTTCGGCCGATCGGGCCCGAACGACGGGATTTACCGTCGTGACGGAAACCATTAGTCCCCGCCACCCCGAGTCGCCGGCATGGATACCGACGCGCTGGTCGCCGCCGTCGAGAACGGCGAACTCCGGCTCCACGAACTCGAACAGCACGCCGACGCCGACGTCGCGGCCGAAGCCCGTCGCCGGCTCGTCACCGCCGAAACGGGGGCGGACCTCGGAACCGTTGGCGAGTACGCCTTCGACCCAGCCGACGCCGAACCGAACGTCGAGAACATGATCGGCGCGGTGCAGGTGCCTATGGGGATCGTCGGCCCGATCGAAATCGACGGCGGTGCCGTCGAGGGATCGAAACGCCTGCCGCTCGCGACGACGGAGGGCGCGCTCGTCGCCTCGATCAACCGCGGCTGTGCGGCGATCCGCGCCGCCGACGGGGCAACCGCCCGGGTGTTGAAAAACGCGATGACGCGCGCGCCGGTGTTCCGCGTTCGGGACGTCGCCGAGGCGAGCGAGACCGCCGCGTGGGTGCGGGCAAACGCGGATCGTCTCGCCGAGGCGGCCGAATCGACAACGAGTCACGGCGAGTTGCGCGAGGTGACGCCCTACATCGTCGGCGACAACGTCTTCGTCCGATTTGGCTACGAGACGAGGGACGCGATGGGGATGAACATGGCGACGATCGCGACCGAGGTCGCCTGTGAGATCATCGCGGAATCGACGCCCGCCGAACTCGTCGCACTCTCGGGGAACCTCTGCAGCGACAAGAAACCCGCCGCCATAAACAGCGTCGAGGGGCGAGGCCGAACCGTCGCCGCCGACGTCGAGATCCCCCGCGAGATTGTCGAGACCTACCTCAAGACGACGCCGGAGGCGATCACCGAGGCCAACACCCGAAAGAACCTGGTCGGCTCGGCGAAGGCCGGCTCGCTCGGGTTCAACGCTCACGCCGCGAACACGATCGCCGCGGCGTTCCTCGCGACCGGACAGGACATCGCACAGGTCGTCGAGGGATCAAACGCGATCACGACCGCCGACGTCCGTGAGGGGAACCTCTATGCCAGCCTCACGATCGCCTCCCTCGAAGTCGGAACCGTCGGCGGCGGGACGAAGCTACCGACGCAGACCGAAGCGCTCGACGTCGTCGGCGTCGGCGGTAGCGGCGATCCCGCCGGTTCGCACGCCGACGCGCTCGCCGAGGTCATCACGACGGCGGCGCTCGCCGGAGAGCTGTCGCTTCTGGGCGCGCTCGCCTCGAACCACCTGGCGAGCGCTCACGAGGAACTGGGTCGGTAGAAACCGGAAGAGGAGTAGAGACCAAGAGGCGACCGGATACCCTCGAGAGACCGCGATCGAACGGCGAACAACCTACGAATTGTTATCCCCATCTTCATAGACACCCTCGCGAACGAAGAGCACGGGACACGAGGCGTTCATCATAATTCGATGGGAGGTACTTCCGAAGACGGCTTTGCCGGTCGGTGAGCGCTTTCGACCGCTCAGATACAGGAGATCTCCCCCTGTCGATTCGGTTTCTCGGAGGATCGTATCGCCCTCAGGCCCGATGGCTCCGCGGATTTCGTGAGTGATCTCGGCGTCCTCAAGCGCGGCCGCGATCACGTCGACGCTCTCGAGCCGCGCGGCCAACTCCGTCGGCGAGGGTGGATCGGCGTCATCGAATCCGGCCTCTTCGATTCCCTGCTCGTACGCTTTCTCGCTGAACGCATGCAGGAGAACGACGCCCGCATCGGTCGGTACCGCGATCTCGAGGACGGCGTCGATCAGTTCGTCCGTGCGAGTGCTGTCGTTCGGTCCGACCGCGACGACGAGTGTCTCGAGGGTCACAGTTCGTATCACACGGCCCGACCTGAAATATCGCGCGATCTAGGCGACGACGGATGGTATTTTTTATGCCGTTTCGGAGTGAGTCGGCAACCGGATGGACGAACACGACGACGAATCGGCGAGGGAGGAGTCGGTTCGGGAGGCAGTCGAACGATCTCGCAGCGGAGCACCGGCGGTCGGGGGGGTTGTTCGCGACCGTTTCGACACCGACGAGGTCTTTCAGCGCATCATCGTCGCCGCCGACGAGGAAATCGACACCGGGACAAGAGAGCTGTTTTTCAGTGCGCTCGCCGGCGGATTCGCGATCACGCTCACGTTCTTGATTTACTCGTCGATGACGGCCAAATCGGACAGCCCGGTCATCGCCTCCTTTATGTACCCGATCGGTTTCGTCTACATCATCCTCGGCGGCTATCAGCTGTACACCGAAAACACGTTACCGCCGGTCGCGCTCGTCCTGGAACGGCTGGCGAGTTTCCCGGCACTCTTGCGCACGTGGGGCGTCGTCGCGCTCGGAAACTTCGTCGGTGGCGGTATCGGCGCGCTCATCCTCGCGTACACGGGAGTGTTCTCGCCGGAAGCAGCCACCGCCGCAGTCGACCTTTCACAGAAAGGCATCGACACTGCGTTCTGGGATCTGTTCTTCAAAGCCAGTTTCGCCGGACTCATCGTCGCGGGCGTCGTCTGGCTCGATTACGCCGCCCGCGATACGATATCGCGATTCTTCCTCGTCTACTTCGCCTTCCTCATGATCCCGCTGGCCGATCTCTTTCACGTCGTCGTCTCTTTCACGGAGTTGATGTATCTGTTCTACCTCGGCGAAGTCGCATTCCTTTCCGGATTGCTCGGCTTCGTCCTGCCGGTCTTTCTCGGGAATACGATCGGCGGCGTACTTCTGGTCACGGTCGTCAACTACTTCCAGACGACCGAACGGCGGCTCGAATCCGCCCGGAAAGACGGAGCGGAGCGGCAACTGTCGATCCGGGAGTGGATCGGCGGCGGCAGTGTCGGCCGAACCTACGTCCCCGCCGACAGGCCGAGTCGGCGTCGTCGAAAGGATCCCCCTCCTGGCGAGGGTCCGGACGACTGAGGGTGCAATGCAGCCGAATCGGCTATCCGTTGACTCACAAGCAAGAGCAGCCCGACGAATAGATCGAGGAACAAAAGCGAGACCGACGTACACGAGCGAGCAACCGCGGCGGGACGCGGATCGATTCAGGAGGAGGACTGCCAGACCATAACCACCAGCGCCGTTACGCCGACGACTAACGCGAGTGTACCGACGAAAAGTAGCTCGTCGTTTCCGAGGATCGATCCGATGGCGAGCGATAACCACCCGAACGCTCCGAGCACGTGAACCGATGCGAGCGATCGTTTGCCCTGCCGAACGTACACTCCACTGCCCGTGAACAATCCGAGCGCGAACACGAGAGAGGAGAGGGTCCGCAGTTCCAGTTCCGTACCGACCGCGCGAACCGGCTCGACGACCGGATCCAACAAAATCAGAGCCGTTCCGGCACCGAGGCTGCCGACGATGATGAGCGCGGCCGGATCGAATTCGTCCCGATCGTCGATCAGTTCCCCGTTGTTGTCGAAGTCCTCGGGATAAAATCGATATTCGTCCTCGTCGGTCATGGGCGATCCCGTCTCCTCATACCTTTCGATACCCATCGGTTGTCCGCGTTATTTCACCGCTTCGAACGAGCTTTTCGAGCGTGCGCTCGACGTAGGATTCCTCGACGTCGGCCCTAGCCGCGTACGCGATGAGTTCCGCCGGGGTGGGTTCATCGAGTTCGTTGAGGCCGTCGAGGACGACCCGTTTTCGACTTCGCGAGCGATTCGTCCCTTTTTCGGCTCGCGTTTCGGCCGCCTCGATCGCGTCAGCGTCATCTCCAGACGCCGCGAGAAAGTCCACCTCGTCCATACCCACGGCGTCGACGTCGATCGTCTCCGGATCTACGAACTCGCCGTCTGCGCGCTCTGCGAGCATGGAACTCCGAAAGCGTGAGGCGGCCGCCGACGTCTCGGTTTCGGCGAAGCTTCGGAGCTTTTCGAAGCCGTGGCGTGTCCGACAGCGCGGGCAGTGAGTCGTCTCCGGTCGTCCTTCTACGGTCCAGAGGAACCGGCAGTTCCGACAGCCGACGACCCGGTACATACCGGTCGATTCGGCCCCGTAAAGTTGAATCTGCCGACGATCACGCGCGCGGCGCGGGGCTGAAGATCAATTACCTAATATGCCCTTGTATGGGGTAAATGTACCATTATACTTTGAGGGGAAGTCTCTTGGTTATGTATTGGCTATTCGCGGCCATGCCTGAGCGAACCGATCACCCCGCGATGACCCACGGGGTCGCAGATCCGACCGACTACCGCGCGAACTGCGGGGTCGGCGTCGTCATGGACCTCGACGGCGACCGATCTCACGGGAACGTGGCCGACGGTCTCGAACTGCTCAAAAACCTCGAACACCGGGGTACGACCGGTGCCGACGAAGACACCGGCGATGGGGCCGGGATCTTGCTACAGACTCCGCACGCATTCTTCGACGACGAGATCGACGGACTTCCAGAGTCGGGCGAGTACGCCGTCGGCTCGTTCTTCATGCCACGAGACGACGACACGACCGCACGCCTTCAAGATCTCACCGAGAGGATCCTCGCGGATCACGGCCTCGACGTCTTTGCGTGGCGAAGCGTATCGACGGATAACAGGACACTCGGCGAAACTGCGATCGAGTCGGAACCGAACGTCGCCCAGTGTTTCGTTAGGTCCGAACTCGATACCGACACGTTCGATCGTGCGCTCTACGTCGGTCGTCGCGATCTCGAGACCGCCGTCGAAGAACGTCAGCCCGATGGCTACGCCCGGTTCTACGTCTGTTCGCTCGATCGCAAAACCGTCGTTTATAAAGGTCTCCTGACTGCAGAGCAGCTTCCGGCGTACTATCCGGAACTGCTCGACGATCGGGTCCGTTCGACCTTCGCGATGGTTCACGCCCGATTTTCGACGAACACGCTCGGCGCGTGGCACCTCGCACATCCGTACCGCACCATCATCCACAACGG
>CAZLHT010000026.1:0-10395 GCA_964559185.1 uncultured Natronomonas sp. | reverse complement strand
CGTCGACCGTCTCGTCGACGACGTGGACGGTACAGCCCGTGGTCTTGACGCCCGCCTCGAGGACCTGTTCGTGGGCGTCCATCCCCGGGAACGACGGGAGCAGCGACGGGTGGACGTTGAGCGTCGTCGGGGCCGAATCGAGGAACGTCTCCGTGAGGATCCGCATGTAGCCGTCGAGACAGACGATATCGACCTCGTACTCCTCCAGCCGTTCGAGGATACGTCGTTCGTGCTCCGTTCGTGTCTCCTCGGAATCCCGTTCGACGACTTCGGTGGGAATGCCGCGTTCCACGGCCTTCTCGATGATTGGCGCGTCCTCCTCGTTCGAGAGGACGACGGAAAAGGTCGCGCCGCCGGGCGCGGTGTCCGCGATGTGTCTCAGGTTCCGACCGCGGTTCGAGGCCATACCGGCGAGTTGCATACGAAAAACGGTCGTCGCCGGAGGCAAAGTAGTTGCGGTTGCTGACGGTTTGGTATACAAGTGAATGTATATTTTATTGAGAAAATAGGGGCTAAGCTGGAATAGTATACACGAAATTGCTTATTGGTGCGACGACGACGACCGCTTCTCGGTGCCGACCGACATGTTTTTTCGAGGGCTCGCCGCACTCGTAGTCATGACCGAACGGGGTTCGCTCTACGCCATCTCGCCGCTCGATGGCCGATACGCCCGCTACACCGAAGCGCTCACCGAATACGCGAGCGAGGCCGCGCTGATTCGTGCCCGCATCGAGGTCGAGGTCGAGTACTTGCTCGCGCTCGCCGATCTGGATGCGACGCCGCTGACGCTCGACCGATCGAGCCGCGACGGGATTCGAACGCTGTACAAGGATTTCGACCCCGACGACGCGGCCCTCGTCAAACGACTCGAAACCGACGGCTACGGCGGCTACTCGGCGACGAACCACGACGTCAAAGCCGTCGAGTACTTCATCCGACTCCACCTACCCGACGAGGAGACGCAGGGGCCGTGGGTGCACTTCGGGCTCACGAGCGAGGACGTCAATAACCTCGCCCACCGTCTGCTCGTCGGCCCGGCTGTACGCGAGGTGCTCGTCCCCGAGATCCGTTCGGTTCGGGACGCCCTGGTCGCCGACGCTCGCGAGTATCGCGACGTGGCGATGTTGGCCAGAACGCACGGGCAGCCCGCGACCCCGACCACCTACGGCAAGGAACTGGCCGTCTACGCGTCCCGGCTCGGTCGAGCGCTCGGCCGACTCGAGGCCGCTATCGAGGATCTGTCGGGCAAACTCGCCGGAGCATCCGGAACGTACGCCGCCCATCGCGCTGCCTACCCCGAGGTCGACTGGCGGGCGTTCTCGCGATCGTTCGTCGAATCACTGGGGCTCGAACACGCGCCGCTCTCGACCCAGGTGAACCCTTGCGACGATTTCGCTGCCGTCTTCGACGCGCTCCGAGGGGTCAACAACGTCCTCCGGGATCTCGACCTCGACGTGTGGCTATACGTCTCTGATCGGTACCTCGGCCAGAGTGCCGCCGAGGGCGAAACCGGCTCCTCGACGATGCCGCACAAGGTCAACCCGATCGACTTCGAAAACAGCGAGGGAAACCTGTCGAAGGCGAACTCGGATCTCGTCTTTCTCGCCGACTACGTGACGACCTCCAGACTCCAGCGGGATCTCTCGGATTCGACGGTCAAGCGGAACGTGGGCGCGGCCTTCGCACACTGTCTCATCGGATATCGAAAGACCGCTAGGGGGTTCTCGAAGGTGACGCCGAACGAGACGGCGATGCGCGAGGATCTGGAGGCCAACCCCGAGGTGATTGGCGAGGCCGTCCAGACGATCCTGCGGCGTGAGGGCTACACCGACGCCTACGAGCGGATCAAAGCGCTCACTCGCGGACAGCGCGCGACGCTCGAGAATTTCCGCGAACTCTTCGACGACCTCGACGTCGACGAGTCGGTTCGTGAAGAACTTCACGCGCTGACACCGGCGACGTACACCGGGTTCGGCGACGAGTTGGTCGACGAACTCGACTAGACAGTTTGGTCGGTCCCTTCCTCGTACCATATGATCCCGACACATTCGTTTGTGATAGCGAGCATCGAAGCGACGCTCTCCGGCGCTTCGGACGCCGCGGCGTATGCCCTCGTGTTTGCGCTCGCCGCGATCCCGTGGTTTGAGATCCTTCTCGTCATCCCCCCCGGGATCGCCCTCGGGTTGAATCCGGTCGCAGTCGCCGTTTTCGCCTTCCTCGGAAACGTCATCCCGATATACGGCATCGTCGTCTTTCACGACCGCCTCTCGCGACGGCTCGGGTGGGGTCGCGATGACGGGATGAAGGATGAATCGGACGGTTCGAACCGCTATCGGCGCGCACGCCGCATCTGGGATCGCTACGGAATCGCCGGCCTCTCGATCGCCGCGCCGATCGTCATCGGCGTTCACCTCGCCGCGGTCATCGCGCTCGCGCTCCGGACGCCGGGGCGGATCGTCGCCGCGTGGATGACCGTGAGTATCGCGCTTTGGACGGTCGTCCTCGTCGTGACAACCGTCGCCGGCGTTTCATTACTCGGTTTCTGAGACGGTCACTCCCTCCCGGGCACTTCGTCCTCTAATCGCGTCAGGTCCGCGAACGTCTCCCGTCGTCGGGTCACGCGCTCGTCGTCGCCCTCGATCGCGACTTCGGCCGGCTTCGGCTGGGAGTGGAACTGGCTGGCGAGGTTGATGCCGTACGCGCCGACGTTGCCGATCCCGAGCAGGTCGTTCGCCTCGGGACGGGGAATTGGCCGATCGGTACAGAACACGTCCGCGCTGGTACAAAGCGGCCCGCCGACGCTGGATTCGACCGGCTCTCGGTGTCCGCCCGTGACGTTTCTGATGTGATGGTACGAATCGAACATCGCCGGGCGAATCAGCGCCGTGAGCCCGGCGTCGACGCCGACGACGCGCGTCTCGGGAGTCTCCTTGATCGTGTTCACCCGGGTCAAGAGCGCGCCCGCGTCGGCGACAAGGTACCGTCCCGGTTCGAGCGCTATCGTCGCGTCCACGCCGGCGGTCACCTCGTGGACCATCTCGGCGGCGGACTCGATGTCGAGCGGTGGTTCCTCCGGATGGTAGGGAACGCCGAAGCCGCCACCGAGATCGAGAAATTCGAGTTCGGCAATCCGTTCTGCTAGGTCGGCGACTTTTTGTAGCGCCCGCCGATGCTCGTCGAGATCGTCGGAGAGGACGCCGCTGCCGACGTGGGCGTGGAGTCCGACGAAATCGAAACGCTCGCGGGCGGTTTCGACGATTTCGGGAACCTCCTCGTAGGGGACGCCGAACTTCGCGTCCTTGCCGGTCGCGACCTTCTCGTGGTGGCCGGTACCGATCTCAGGGTTGACCCGGATCGCGAGGCGGCCGTCGAAGCCACGATTTGCGAGTCGATCGAGCGTCATTGACGCGCCCGCCGTAATCGTCAACTCCGGCGTCTCCTCCCAGAGATCGACCGCGTAATCGAGATCGCGATCCGGCGGATTGACGGCGGTGTACTGCAGGTCCTCGGGTGCAACGCCGGCTTCGAGCACCCTGTGTAGCTCTCCGCTGCCGGCGCACTCGATGTCCGCGCCGGCGTCGTACAGCGTCCGAACGATCGCTCGCCCGGTGTTGGCCTTCACAGCGTACATGACATGTGCGAAATCGAACGCCGATTTGAACCGCGCGAAGTTCTCGCGGATCCGATCGTGATCGGTGACGTACAGCGGCGTGTCGTGCTCGGCGGCGAGGCGTTCGAGACGGTTGCCCTCCCAGTCGTCGAGCCGTTTGACGGCCGCGGTGTCGCCGGGACTCATTGTGGGTACAGGGGGCCGGCCGCTAACAAGGGTTCCGCTTTCGAAGCCGTCCACTCCTGTCCTCCCCACCTCACCCGTCACAGATACGCCGCGTCCCAACGGGTCGGCTTTAGCTGATTGCCGCACTCCTCACACGAGAGTCCCCCCATCGTATCCATCGCGGTGATGAGCGACTCACAGGAGCCGCAGAGGTAGCTGTAGCGGTTCCGGCGATCTTCGTCGCTATAGACCGTATAAAATTGTCCCACTGAACCGCGTTCGGAATCGCTCCGGTCGACGTAGAGTTCTCGATCGTCGGCGACTATCGGTCGGAGTTCGATCTCGTCCTCGTCGACGTAGATGTTCTCGACGAAGTCGGTGCCGTCGATTTCGACGGTGCCCTGGCCGACCTTCCGCAGGCCGCGCTTTTCCCAAAAGTGGTTTCCCTCGGAGTTCATCGCGAGAACGAGCCCACGGATCGTCTCCGCGCCGGCCGCCTCGAGGCGTTCGCGGGTTTCGGTGTACAGCGTCCCTCCGATCCCTTCCCCGCGGTGCATCGCGGCGACGTGAATCCAGTGGATATCCCCGCGGCTGTCGACGAGCGCGCTTTCGGAAAAGGCGACCGGTTCGCCGTCCTTCTCGACGACGAGAAGCAACATCTCGTCGTCCTCGAATTTCTCGACGAAACTATCGTCCCCGTACCACTGGGCGATCGCGCTCTCGATGACGCTCGGACTCAACGAGTAGGACGCTTCCATCGATCGTAGCGTAATGGAGCGGATTGCCGGTCCGTCTTCGACCGTAGCTTCGCGGATATCCATACGCCTCGTTAACACGGCACACATAATAAAACCGAACGCGGACTTCGAACGCTGGACGTTCGTCTACTTTCCGCGGTGGGTCCTCCGGGAGCGCTCAGGCGACGATTGCGTCGAGCATCCTCGAGACGTGTTCGATCTCATCCTCATTGATGCCGTGACCCATCCCCGGATAGAGTCGCTTCGTCACCTCCCCGCCCAGCTTCTCGAAGACCGCCGCCGACTTGTGGACCCGCTCTTCGGGAATGTGCGGATCGACGTCGCTACAGCCGAAAAAGACCGGCGTCCCCTCGAGATGGCCGTCGTAGTCGTCGGGATCGATCGTCTCTCCGATAAGCCCGCCGCTCAGGACCGCGAGTCCGCCGTAGCGCATGGGATTTCGTGCGACGAACTCGCTCGCGAGACAGGCGCCCTGGGAGAATCCCAATAGCACGATCCGATCAGTCGGAATCTCTGCGTCGTTGGCCCTCTCGACGGCGTCGCCGACGGCTCGAAGTCCGGAACTGCGGCCAGGTTCGTTCGACTCGACGGGCGCGGTGAAGGCGTTCGGATACCAGGTGTTGTTCGCCGCCTGCGGTGCGAGGTACGCAACGCCGTCCCGGTGGAACGATTCCGCCATCTGTAGGATACTCCTCGCGGTCGCGCCCCGCCCGTGAACGAGCACGAGCGCGGCGTCTCCGTCCTCCAGCGGGGTCCCCGAGGTAACGAGTGGCCGGTCTCGGTGTGGTCCGTTCATACCGGGCAATAACGACGATCGCGGGCTTAGTTCCATCCCTTCGAGCTAGCGGCCGGGGTTCGTCACCGATCTTGGCTCTGCTCGGTACCGCTCTGGAATGTAACGCGTCAGTGGGCCGGGAACTCGACCGAAGACGATCGGCGCGAGTTCAGCGAGCCGTCGCCGGAGTGCGGCGTACGTTACTCCGATCACGACCGTCCCGACGACGATCGCCGCGAAGACTCCTTCGACGGCGACGAAAAGCGGAATCGCGACCGTAGACGCCAGAGCTACATCGCCGGGCGAGCCGTCGTAGGCGACAAACCGTCTCGGTCGAATCCACTCGCCTCCGACGTGGTCGTACACGGCTCGCTCGGAGGTTTCCTCCCACGGGCGGAGTTCGAGCCCGCTGCCGTAGATGTCCATTCGACAGTGAACGGCCGCCCCGCCCAACCCGACCGCGAGAGCCACGGTCGTCGGGGCGGGAACGAGGATCCCGAGTAACACCGCAGGGATGACGGCGATAGGGTACAGCGTCGGATAGTGGAGCGTTCGACGATGTCCCGCATAGAGATCGAGATCCGGAAACACGCCGCCGAGAGCCCCCCCGAGAAGCGCCATCGGGGCAAACTCGGGGGCGAAAAGAGCGAGGGGGAGCCCAAGCGCCATCCCGACCAGCGCGTGCGTCGGCAGCATCATAGATCCGTCTCTACGAGGTTCGACCGTATAAACTCGCCGTCATACCGCCTGCATTGTTCCGTTGATTTCGCCAGATATGAGGTGTCTCTCCGGCCTCCGCTGGCGACACAATCGTTAAGTAACGATGCACACCCTATCGATTACAGAATGTCTTCAATTATCATCGTCGGTGGAGGTATCGTCGGCACGAGCCTCGCATATCAGCTTCGCGGAAGCGAACACGACGTCCGGGTTCTCGAAAAGGACGGACTCGGGGCCGGAACTACGGGGAAGTCCATCGGCTGTTTCGCTTGGCACCTCAACTACGAGGGGATGGACCACGAAATCACAACTCGGTCATGGGATATCTACGAACCGCTGATCGAAGAGGGAACGCTCTCGTACCACGAGAACGGCTTCATGAAAGTCGCTGACTCGACGGCGTTCTTCGAGCAACTTCAAGAAAGCGTTACCGAACTCCGGAACGCGGACGTCCAGGCGACGATTCTCGACGATCAAGGGATACGCGAGTTGAACGTCGATCCGGGCGCCGTCGGGGCCGGCGCAACGTTCTATCCGTCGATCGGCCGCCTCGACTCGGGCGAAATCGTTTCGCACTTCGCGGACGGCGCGCGCGAGTGCGGCGTTCGGTTCGAGATCGGCACGACCGTCACCGACGTCATCACCGAAGATGGGGCGGTGACCGACGTGGAAACCGACGACGGGGGGTACGAAGCGGATGTCGTCGTCAACGCCGCCGGACCGTGGGCACCGCTTTGCAACGCGATGGTGGACGTCGACATCCCGTTGAAGCACACACTCGCGCCGATAAGCGTCCTCGACACCGATGAGAATTTCGAGTTACCGACCGTTATCCTCGAAAACGGCGTTTATTTCACCGGAGAAAAATCGGCGAAAACGCTCGCCGGCCACGCCCCACACGAGTCTGGCGACGAGGGACTCTGGGGGGCGGCGCTTGAACTAGATCGTCCGGATTCCGGACAGAAGATCGGGATCGGTAGCGTTGACGCGGATCATCGGAACCGCACCGCCGAGCAGGCGCGGCGGTATATCCCGAAGTTGGCCGGTGCGGACGTGTCGAATGAGTGGTGTGGGGTCCGGTGTCTCACGCCCGATCACCGCCCGGTCGTCGGTCCGACACGAGACGAAGGGTATTACGTTGCAACCGGGATGAGCGGCGAGGGAATCACGAAGTCGCCGGCGTGCGCATCGCTTCTCGCAGACCACCTTCTGACCGGTGGCATCGACCCTGAACTGGTGTATCTCTCACCGGAACGGTTCGAGTAGTCGATTGCACGGCCACGCACCGTCTCTAGCACCAGCGCCACGAGAGCGGGGAAACGGTTTTCATTGGCTGGAGAGACGTATCGGCCATGCAGGTCATTCAATCGGACGACGCACCGGCACTGGAGGAATACCCGCTCTCACAGGCGATCGAACACGACGGGGTCGTGTACGTTTCCGGGAACGTTCCGATTGATCCCGAAACCGGCGAATTCGTCGACGGCGGAACGGCCGCGGAGACCGAACGGGTGATGGAGAACCTCAAAGCGACGCTCGAAGCGGCCGGAAGCTCGCTCGATGACGTTCTCAAAGCGACGGCGTTCATCGCGGATGCTGACGAGTTCGGGGCGTTTAACGAGGTATACCGGCGGTACTTCGAGGAACCGTATCCGGCCCGGAGCGCCATCGTCACCGATCTGGTCGTCGATTGTACGGTCGAGGTCGAGGTCATCGCTGCGGTCGAGTGACGATCCGTCGGGTGGTATGTAAATGGCGCGGGGCAGCCCGAGAATCCTCTATAAAGGGACATCGCGTGGATGAGGGACATCTGGTGAATATTACAACGTTCGCTCGCCGTCGACGATCGCCTTCGCTCGTCGCGCGATTGCGGGGACGATCGTTTTCATCTGCGGGTACAGTGGGTCGTCGCTGTGCCCGCTCAGGTATCGCGCGTAGAACATCTCACAGACGGCTGCGAGCATGTAGTGACCCAACACGACGTAGAAGTCCAGTTCAACGACTTCGATTCCGGACTGACGCTCGTAGCGTTCGAGAAGCGCGTTTCGGTCCGGATAGCCGGGACGATCGAGGAAGGTGGGCATGAGATCCCTGATCAGCGGGTCGGTCTCCCAGTAGCAGCACATCCAACCGATGTCCCGAAGCGGATCCCCGAGGGTACTTAGCTCCCAGTCCATGACCGCGATCAACTCCGGCTCCGCACCCGGGCTGTACATCACGTTATCGAGCTTGTAATCGCCGTGGACGAGCGCGCGTTCGGACGATTTGGGAACGTTCGACTCCAGCCATGAACCGATCTCCTCGACGTGGGGAACGGATCGATCGGCCGCCGTCGTCTCGTATGCCCACTCGAACTGGCGGCCCCACCGGTCGATCTGCCGGTCGAGAAACCCCTCGGGACGACCGAGGTCGCCGAGTCCGACCCCCTCGTAATCCACCGTGTGGATCTCCGCGAGGGTGTCGACGAGCTCCTCGGCGACCCGTCGTCTCCGTTTGGAGTCGGCGAATCGTTCGGGTTCCTCGCTTCGGACGACGGTTCCTTCGAGCCGTTCCATCAGATAAAATTCGCCGCCGATGACGGCGGTGTCCTCGCAGGCCGCAACGGGTGTCGGTGTCGGCACCGACGTCCCTTCGAGCGCGTCGATGATCCGATATTCTCTGAGGACGTCGTGGGCCGTTTGCGCCGTCTCGCCGGTCGGCGGTCGGCGCAGGACTAGTTCGCGTTCGCCCCACTCGACGAACAGCGTCTCGTTGGAGTGTCCCGCACCGAGGTGTTCGATCGCGAATCTCTCGGCCGGCCCAACGGCCGCCGTGAGATACTCTCGGAGAGCCCGCTCGTCGACGAGCCGGTCGGTGTACGATTCGTCCCCAGTCATCGTGTGTCTCCGTCTGGTTCCTCGGCGGTTTAGTTCTACCCCTCGCGGGAACGATATCGGGTCGAACGGTGCCGCCGTCGGTGTCGTCTTTCGGACGATTCCGTCGTCGGTGACGCCGATCAGTTCCCCTCGGCGAACGCTGGGAGCACGTCGAGTTCGCTCGTATCGACGTCCTCGTACGCGTCACGGGCAATCACGCGCTTGTGGACCTCGTCGGCCCCGTCGACGATGCGGAACTGGCGGACGTTCTCGTAGAAGTCGGCGATCGGGAGGTCCTTGCCGATCCCGCTCGCGCCGCAAAACTGCAGGGCGGTGTTGATCGCCTGCTCCGTGACGTTCGCGGTGAAGTACTTACACATCGATACTGCGACTCGGGCCTCGTTGCCGCGTGAGATCTCGTTCGCCGCGTGTCGAACCATCGATCGGGCGGCGTGGAGGTCCGTCTCCGCCTCGGCGATTTCGAACCGGACAGCCTGCTTGTCGGCGATCGTCTCACCGAAGCCCTCCCGCTCGCTCGTGTACGCCTTCGCGACGTCCAGCGCGCGACCGGCCATTCCCGAAAAGCGCATACAGTGGGTGAGTCGCGCCGGGCCGAGACGCTTTTGAGCGATCGCGAATCCCTTGCCCTCTCCACCCAGCAGGTTCGACGCCGGGACGCGGACTTCGTCGTAGCGGATTTCCGAGTGCACCATCGACGTAATGTCGTCGCCGAGGTGAGGGATGTCCCGCTTTACCTCGAGGCCGGGCGTGTCCTCGGGGACGATGAGGAGCGAACAACCCTCGTAGGGGTGTTTCTCTCGATCCGTCCGCGCGAGCGTGATGAAGAAGTCGGCCTCGCCGCCGTTCGTGATCCACCACTTATGGCCGTCAATGACCCATTCGTCGCCCTCTCTCTCAGCAGTCGTTTTGACCATCTTCGGATCCGAACCGCCGCCCTGTCTGGGTTCGGTCATCGCGAAGGCGGAGGTCAACTCCCCCCGGACGAGCGGTTCGAGCCACCGCTCTTTCTGGCTCTTCGTCCCGGCTAGTTCGAGCGTGTGCATGTTCCCCTCGTCGGGGGCGTCAACGCGCATCGCCGCCGGCGCGATGAGGCTCCGTCCCGCCTCCTCGAAGAGTGGTAGCACCTCCCGAAAGTCGACGCCCATCCCGCCGTGTTTCTCGGCGATTTGCGGCGCGTAGAGGTTTCGCTCGCGGGCTTCCTCGCGAAGCTCGGTGACGACGTCGTCCGGGACTTTCGTCCCGCCTTCGATCTCGCGCTCTTTCGGAATGACGACCTCGTCGACGAACTCCCGAGCGCGTTGCGCTAACTCCTTGGCTCTCTCGGAGTCTTGATACTCCATACTACCCCTTCGACAGCGCTAACGTAAAACCATTCATCGCGACGTCCCCGAACGATTGGGTTCAATGATCCGATATGCGTCGTCAGTTCGATGAGCAGAAAGGAACCGCCCCGACGCTCAAACGACGTCGTCCGCTTCGAGTTCCGCCAGC
>CAZLHT010000025.1:0-10440 GCA_964559185.1 uncultured Natronomonas sp. | reverse complement strand
CGCCCTCGTACTTTTCGAACTCGAGATACCGCGTCCGCTCGTCGTTTGGGTCTTCCATCGCGCGTACGCGCCCGGTAAAGGTCGCGACCGCGCCCGAATACGTCGATTCGTCGCTCTGCTTCACCGCCGTGACCAGCGATTCGAGCGTTTCATACGACTCGGTTTTCCGGATCGCGTCGATCGCGGCCGCCGGATCGAGGTCGTCAGCAGCGGCGGCGGAGACGAGCACGTCGTCGCTCCCTTCGCCGACGACGACTTTCGGGAGCCGTGCATCCGGTGCGCCGAGCACGAACGCGAACTCGTGATCCGGTGCGAGTCGGTCCATGGCCTCGACGACGGAGAGTTCCGTCCCGCTCGCTCGCCACTCGCCGTCGACGACGTATTCCGTCTCGACGCCGGACTGTAGGACGCCGCCGTCCGTACCCACGGTCTCGAGCCGGACGATCCCGACCCGACCGTCCGCCGCGGTCGACAACCGCATCGCCGCCCGGGCCGCGTCCACGCCGAGCACCGAAACTGCGTACATATGTGTCTCGTTCGCGTGCGACGGCTTGTAGGTGTCGGAAGGCTTGATAACGCTTAAGACCGGAAGCCGGCAACCGGGACGTAATGAGAGTCGTCATTTGTATCGGTGGGAGCGTGCTCGCGCCGGGGCTCGAGGCCAACCGCGTCGAGGCACACGCAGACACCATCGACGAACTGGTCGGGGGGGGCCACGAGATCGCGGCCATCGTCGGCGGCGGCGGCGTCGCGCGCCAGTATATCGGCACGGCTCGGGATCTGGGCGCGACGGAGTACGATCTCGACACGCTGGGAATCGACGTGACGCGGCTGAACGCCCGGCTGTTGATCACGGCGCTCGAAAGTTCGGCCACGCCGGAACCGGCCGGTACTCACGAGGACGCGCGCGCCTCGCTCCGTCGGAACGAAGTCGCTGTGATGGGGGGAACCGTTCCCGGACACACGACCGACGCGGTGGCCGCGCTGTTGGCGGAGATGGTCGAGGCCGATCTACTCGTGTACGCCACGAGCGTCCCCGGCGTGTTCTCGGCGGATCCGAACGAGAGTCAGAGCGCGGAACGATACGATCGATTGACCGCGAGCGAACTCGTCGACGTGATCTCTACGATCGAGACGATGGCCGGGTCGAAAGCGCCGGTCGATCTGCTCGCGACGAAGATCATCGAACGCTCGGACCTCCGAGCCGTCGTGTTGGACGGAACCGAACCGTCCCGGATCGCCGACGCGGTCGCCGGCGACGCCGACGGGACGGAGGTCGTCCCGAATGGGTGAACTATACGACATCGGCACCGGCGAGCACCGCGCATTTTGGGCCGACGCCGCGGCGGATGAGATCGAAGCTCGTCGCCCCGACGACCCGATCGTCATCAAAGGCGGCGTCTCGCCCTCCGGCGTGCCGCACCTCGGGCACTTCAACGAGATCATGCGGGGGTACTTCGTCGCCGAAGCGCTCAGGGGTCGCGGCCACGAGGTCCGCCAGATATTCACGACGGACGATATGGACCGACTCAGAACGCTACCGCGAAAACTGGCGGATCTAGAGTGGAACGTGGTTGGCCTCGGGGAGGTCGACGCTGGTGCGCTGGGTCGAAACCTCGGGAAGCCCTACACCGACATTCCGGATCCGTTCGGCTGCTGTGACTCCTACGGCGCGCACTTTACGGAGTTGCTCAGACAGTCCGCGAAAGCGATCGGCGTCCCGATCGAAATCGTCTCGAACACCGAACGGTACGAATCGGGCGACTTCGACGACGCGGTCGAACGCGTCCTGAAAAACCGCGAGGCCGCCCGGTCGGTCCTCGGCGAATTTCAGGACAAGGTCGACGGGGAGTACGTCCCCTTCTTCGCTCAGTGTTCCGAGTGCGATCACCTCACGGAGACGATCACCGCGGTCGATCTCGACGACCGGACCGTCGAGTACGTCTGTGCGGACGTCTCCGCGGGCGACGGGACGATCGAGGGCTGCGGCCACGAGGGAACCGCGACGTTCCGGGATGGGAAACTGCCGTGGCGCTTCGAGTGGCCGGCCCAGTGGCTGACGCTCGGAGTCGATTTCGAACCGTTCGGCAAGGACCACGCCGAGGGATCGTGGCCCTCCGGCGAGGCGATTGCCCGGGAGGTCTTCGGGTTCGAGCCGCCGGTCCCGATGGTGTACGAGTGGTTCACGCTCAACGGCGAGGCGCTCTCGTCGTCGGCCGGCAACCTCATCACCGTCAACGAAGTGCTCGAACTCCTCGAAGTCGAGGTGCTCCGATATTTCTTCACGAAGAATCCGAAAAAACAGCGCGACTTCGACGTCGGCCGCCTGGATCGACTCGTCGACGAGTTCGATCGCTTCGAACGAATCTACTTCGACGAAATCGACACCGGGGAGGACGAAACGAAGTTAGCCGAGCGCGCCTATCCGATGCTCGCGGCGAGTGAAGACTGCCGCCCGCTCCGGATTCCGTACACGTTCGCTGCCGTCCTCGGAATGAGCGACGATCGCGAACTTCGGGTGAGGATGGCCCGACGATCCGGCCACCTCCCGGAAGACGGGGACAGCGAGGAAATCGACGCCGCGCTCGAACGCATCGAGAAGGCCCGCGCTTGGGCGGTCCGAACCGACAACGAGTTCAACTACCGACTCGCCGAAACGCTTCCCGACGTCGAGTTCGATTCCGAAACGGAAGCAGCCCTCGACGAACTCGCGGCGTTCATCGAGGACGAATCGCCGGACGAGGAGGCGCTACAGGGTGAAATATACGAGACGGCGCGTCGAAACGACGTACCCGTCGGAGATTTCTTCGAGGCCGGCTACCGGCTCTTTTTGAACCAAGGCGAGGGACCCCGTCTCGGGCCGTTCCTCGCGGCGATGGACGAATCGTTCGCGATCGACCGATTGCGACGCGAGCGGTAGAATCGCGATCGTCCTTCGATCGCGCACGCGTAACCTCACCGATCGGGAGCCGCATTTATGATAATCCCTATCAGTACCCGCGACCGTACGATGCACAATGAGTACGCTGCTTTGGGTCGCGGTCGGCATTCTCTTGTACACTTCGGCGGCGATTGCGCTCAAATCTCGGGGGCTATTGCCATCCTCGGTCAAAGTGTCGGGACCGATCGTCACGATTCACACGAAGCGAGGGCGGGCGTTCCTCGATCGGCTCGCGAGACCGAAGCGACTCTGGCGCGCGTGGGGGAACTTCGGCGTCGGGATCGCGTTGGTCATCATGGTCGGATCGTTTCTCGCGGTGCTCGTCTCGGCGATCGGCACGCTCGCCGAACCGCAAACCGCGGGGTTCGTCAGACCGCAAGATGCACTGGTGATCCCCGGCGTCAATCAGTTTTTGCCGTGGGCGGCGGCGGTCGATATCGTCGTAGGGCTCCTCGTGGGACTGATCGTTCCCGCAGGCGGACACGTGCTGTTGTGCCGCGTCGAAGAGAGCGCGATCGAATCGATGGGCGTTGCAATGGTCGCGTTCGTCCCCATGGGTGCGTTCGTCCAACCGGACGAAGAGAGTCAAGAATCCGCCGACAGGGGCGGGAAAACCCGGATGTTCGCCGCCGGCGTGACGAACAATTTCCTCGTGACCACGATCTGTTTTGTCGCCCTCTTTGCGATCGTCGGAAGTCTCATCGCCGTCGCCCCCGGCGTCGCGGTCGGTGGCGTCCTTCCGGGATCGGCGGCCGAGGAGGCGGGGATCGATCGCGGCGACGTGTTAGTCGGTATCGACGGCGAGGAAATCGAGGACGAGGAATCGTTTGCCGCGGCGTTGGCCGAGGCCGACCGCGAAGTCACCGTCGATCGCAAGGGCGAGGAACCGGTGACGGTCGAACGGAGCATCATCGTCACACGCGCGGTCGTCGACGGACCCATCGAAACCGGCACCGAGATCCGGACGGTGAATGGTGAGGTCGTGTCGACCGAATCGGAATTCGTCGGGGCGATCGGGGAGGAGGAGACGGTCGAACTAGAGACCGATAACGGGCGAGTCCGATTTCCGATCGGAACGTTCGCGAGTACGGTCCCTGCGGATCGGCCGCTCGGATCGGAGGGTGCGACCGATACGCCGACGATAATTCACAGCGTCGGCGGCGAACCGACGCCGAACCACGAAGCGCTTTCGTCGGTGCTGGCGGACACCGAACCGGGAGCAACCGTCGACGTCGTCGTCTATCAGGGAAGCAATCCGTGGAACGGGGATCGGGCGGTCTACGAGGTGACGCTTTCGGAACACCCCACGGAGGGGCACGGTTTCCTCGGCGTCGGCGGGATTCAGCCGGGGACCAGCGGCATCGTTATCGACGATTTCGGCATCGACACGTATCCGGCCGATCGGTATCACGCGATGTTGGGTGGGTCCGGTTGGGGCGACGATCCCGCGACGACGTTCGTCCGTCGGACGTTCGGCACGCTCGTCCTGCCCTTTATGAGTCTGGTCGATCCGAACGTGGGCCATAACTTCGCCGGGTTCAACGGCGAGATTACGAACTTCTACTCGGTCTCGGGGCCGCTAAGTGCCGGGATGATTTTCGGGCTCGTCAACGTTCTCTTTTGGACCGGCTGGATCAACATCAATCTCGGGATCTTCAACTGCATCCCCTCGTACCCACTGGACGGCGGTCACATCCTCAGATCCTGCGTCGAGGCGACGCTCGCGAGACTCCCCGGGGACGCGAGCCAGATTGCGGTGAGCGCGATCACGGCGGCGGTGAGCGCGGCGATGATACTCAGCCTGCTCGGATTGCTCTTCGGCCCCTGGCTTTTGGGTTAGCGTGCCGGGCGCGAAACCCGCCAGACGGTACGGGGCGACCTCGCGGCGATCGAAAAGGAGAGCATCGACGTCGATTCGGAAATTTCGCGCAGAAGGCGATCGATGTCGGCGGGTGAAAGGCCGATCGCTCCGTCGAGACGGTCACCGTTGACGTAGAGGTCGCCCTCGGTTCGTTCGAGTTCGGCACGAAGATATTGTGCCAGTTGCTTGGCGGAATACGAGCGATAGGCCGACGCCTCGAAACCGTTCGTGCTCACCGTGGATCACCGTCCCGGCGTGTGTTCGTGGCCGACGACGGCGCAGATCCCATTTAGCAGTAGCGTGGCGGCGAGGACGGCCGGGTACTGACCGATCGCGCCGACCGCGATCGCGAGGATCACGAAGATGGGAAGGACGGCGGCGCTCCAAAAGGCCGTTGCACGGATACCGTAGGCGAGACGATCGATCCAGGTGGCGACGATACTCCGGTCGTCTGCGGTGAGAGGGACGGGGTGAGAGGGCGTGGCGCTTGACATCGGTGATCTCCTCGCTCTATCCAAAGCGGGGAGACCCCATATAAACCCCAGAGCCTTCGCGTCGATTCAGGATCCTTCGCTCCGTTTGACGACCGGTCGCGCGAAACGGGCGTCGTTTAACGACGTTTCAGGAAACGTCTAGAGACTTTATCGAGCTTTTTAACCCGTTATTTCCCCTCACGAATGAAACGATCGTCTATGAATGGAGCAGGGAGACCTCCGAACCATCGACGGGACCGAAATCAAAAACCGAATCGAGAACACACAAACCCCATTACTCGGGCGGCCGAAGCGATTCCGTATGGAACCGCGACGACCGCCGGGGACCGAAGAGGGATGGTACGCCCTGCACGATCTCCGGGAGATCGACTGGAACGGCTGGCGAAAGGCGGCGGAACGCGAACGCGATCGGGCGCTCGAAGCGGGTATCGAGTACCTACGATCCCACGTCGAGTTGGCCGACGCAGACGCCGGCGGGTCGGCCGTCTTCACGATCGTCGGTCACAAGGCCGATCTCATGATCCTCCATCTGCGACCGACGCTCGAAGCGCTCGATCGGGCGGAACGTCAGTTCGAATCGACCGCACTCGCCGAATTCTCGGAGCAGGCCACCTCGTACGTCTCCGTGACTGAAGTCTCCGGGTACATGCACGAAGATCTCGTCGACGGGATCGACGAGATCGAAGACGACGGGATGCGCAACTACATGCAACAGCGAATCTATCCGACGATCCCCGACGCCAAGCACGTCTGTTTCTATCCCATGGACAAACGCCGCGATCCGGAGTACAACTGGTACGACCTGTCTTTCGAGGAGCGCGCCGAACACATGTCCGCCCACGGTGAGATCGGTCGCAAGTACGCGGGCAAGGTTCGCCAGATCATCACCGGCAGCGTCGGCCTCGACGACTACGAGTGGGGAGTGACGCTCTTTGCGGACGACCCGACCGAGATCAAACACCTGCTGTACGAGATGCGGTTCGACCCCTCCTCCTCGAAGTTCGCCGAGTTCGGTCCCTTCTACGTCGGTCGACGGTTCCCGCCGACGGATCTGCCAGCCGTCTTCGCCGGCGAGGCAGTCCCGACCGACGCGGGGGGGACGGAACGCGAGTCGGAAGGCGGCGAAGTTCACTCGGATCGAAACGCCAGACACCCGCACAACGACGGATCCAATCCGAGGGCGGCGGCCGATTCCGGCTCGGACACCGCCGGCCGACCCGACGCCGGCGCTCCAGCCCACGAGGCGATCGACGCCGAGATGCTCTCGAGACGGCTCGGTCAATTCGGCGTCGAACCCGAGGGATATCCCGAAGCGGGCTACGGTCTGCTCTTTCGTACCGAGGCCGACGCTGAAGAGGTGGCCGAAGCCGTCGACGGGCTCAGCGGTAACTTCGATCACTACGATACGCACATACTGACGACGGTACGGGCCGATTCCGGCGAGACGGCGATCGTCTCGCTGTGGCGAAACGAACGCGCGGCGAACACAGCCTCGGGCTTTCTCTCCGATATCCCCGGCGTGGGCTCCGGCGTCGGGTCGGCGTTCGAAACCGACGGCGGAAAAGCGGAGGGACGCGAGGAGGAGGACGGCGCAGAGACGCACGGCACCGACGCGGACGACGACATTCGCGGGAAACTGGAAGAGCTAGACATCTACGCCGGCACACCGCACGGAGAGGACGTCTACGCGATGGTCCTGTACTCCGAAGCCGACCCCGAAACGCTGCGTTCCGAACTCGATTCGCTCCGCGAGCGATTTGAACACTACGACACCCACGTCAAATCCGCCGTCTACACGAACGAACGCGCAGGTGACGCGGGACGGACAAGCGGGGACGCACCATCCCCGCGAACAGACGGCAATCGATCGGCGATCGTCTCGATCTGGGAGACGAAAGCGGCCGCCGACACCGCTGGCGGATTCCTCTCGGATCTTCCAGGAATCGTCGCCCGCGCAGGCGAGGAGAGCGCCTTCGGGACGATGGGAATGTTCTACACCGTCGAACCGGAGCACCGCGAGGACTTCGTCGGTACGTTCGAGGAGGTCGGCGAGGTACTCGCGGGGATGGACGGCCATCTCGAAACCGACCTCCTGGTGAACGACGCCGACGAGAACGACATGTTCATCGCCAGCCAGTGGCGCGATCGGGAGGCCGCCATGGAGTTCTTCCGTTCGGACGCGTTCCGTGACACCGTCAAGTACGGCCGTGAGATACTCGCCGACCGGCCGAGACACGTCTTTCTGGCGTAAAAATTAACAGCCTACACCCGATACCGTTTTTAGTTTTACAGCGGTGCTCATCATAGTGACAGTTTTAACGTAAGGGGGGACGTAAGGTGAGCGTATGAGTGTCGACACGCCAGTCGTCGTGAAAGCGTATCGAACCCCACTCGGGAAGGCCGAAGGCGTCTTCGCCGATGTTCGTCCCGAAGACCTCTCGATCCCGCTGATCGATCAAATCCTCAAAGAGACCGGGCTGACCGGCGAGGACGTTGATGACCTCCAGTGGGGCTGCGCCCAGCAACGAAGCGAGCAGGGCAACAACATGGCCCGGGTTATCGCGTTGATGTCCGAGTTGGGCGAGGATACGCCGGCGGCGACGGTCAACCGATGGTGTGCCTCCTCCGCCGAAACTATCATCAACGCTTCCAACGCCATCCGGGCGGGACAGCACGAGTGCATCATCGCCGGCGGCGTCGAGTCGATGTCGCGGGTGCCGATGGGCGGGAACAACGAGATTCACCCCGGGCTCAACGACCATCACAACGTCGCGGGGCTACAGATGGGAATGACCGCCGAAGAGGTCGCAGAGCGCTACGACGTGACCCGCGAGACGCAAGACGAATACGCCGCCCAGTCCCAACAGCGCGCCGTCACGGCGACCGAGGAGGGGCGCTTCGACGACGAGATCGTTCCGATCGCCGTCACCGACGACGATGGCGAAGAGGTCACTGTCACCGAAGATGAGGGGCTCCGCCCCGGCACGACCGCCGAGAAACTCGCCGGACTCCCGTCGGTGTTCAAATCCGACGGTACCGTCACTGCCGGAAACGCCTCGCAGATGACAGATGGAGCCGCGGCCCTTCTTATCACGTCGCGATCGTTTGCCGAGAAGCACGGACTCGAAGAGATCGCTGAGATCGGCAACAACGCGGTCGAAGGCGTCGAACCAGAAGTCATGGGTATCGGTCCGATCCCCGCCTGCGAGACGCTGTTCGAGCGCTCGGCGACGAGCGTCGACGACTACGATCTCGTCGAACTCAACGAGGCGTTCGCCTCCCAGTGCGTGTACTGCCGCGACGAGATAGGCTTCGACAACGAGATCTACAACGTCAACGGCGGGGCGATCGCCATCGGTCACCCCCTCGGGGCGACCGGCGCGCGACTGCCCGTCACGCTACTCCACGAGATGCACAAACGCGACGCCGAGCGCGGGATCGCGACCGAGTGCGTCGGCTTCGGACAGGGCGCAGCGATCGAGTTCATCGTCGAATAGAACGAAAAAGCGGTTAGCGTTCTGGATACCGATCGGCCCACGGTCGTGCTCGTTCGAGCGCCGCTCCGACGGCGAGGACGTCCGCCTCGGCGTGTCGGTGCCCGACGACCTGCAATCCGACCGGAAGTCCATCGTCGGTGAATCCGGCGGGAACCGACGCCGCGGGGTGGCCGGTCAAATTGAACACCCACGTCAGCATGGCGTCTGTCGGGACGCCACGAACGGCCGTGTCGTCGATCTCCGTCGGGAACGGATCGTCGAGGTGCTTACCGTAGGGCGGAACTGTCAGCGTCGGCGTGATCAGCGCGTCGTGACCCGAAATCGCCGCCCGGATCCCGTCGTAGGCGGCGGTTCGAGAAACGTTCCGTTCCCGTTCGTCGACTGTTTCGACGCCGTCGGCGAGCCGGAGCGTCGCCCGAACGGTCCCTTCGAGATCGGCGGTCTCGAAGTCGACGCCGTGCTGGTCGGCGATCCGATTGGCGAAGGTCCGGAAGAACGTGCCGACTTGGACGACGTACGCCATCGAGAGTTCGTCGTAGTCCGGCAGCGAGACGTCGACGGGTTCGACCGTTGCGCCCGCGGCTGCGAGTTCGTCGACGGCTTCTCCGACCGTCTCGCGAACCGCGGGGGCGACCGGCTGGAGGTTCAGATCCGGACTGTACGCGATCGAGAGTTTCCCGGCTGGTCGATCGGTCGCCGCGAGGTAATCCGCACCGACGTCGGGGACGCTGTGGGGGTCGCGCTCGTCAGGGCCAGCGAGAACGTCGAGCAAAAGGGCGGTATCTTTGACGGTTCGCGCGATCGGCCCGCTGACCAAAAACGGCGTGTGCGGGCTGAATCCATCGGCCGGCTCGCGCTCGGGGACGACGCCGAGCGTCGGTTTCAATCCGACGACGTTACAGCACGAGGCTGGCACTCGAATCGAACCGCCGATGTCCGATCCGGTCGCGAGTCCGACGATCCCGGCCGCGACCGCGGCCGCTGACCCGCCCGAGGAGCCGCCCGCCGAGCGCTCGAGATCGAACGGCGTCGACGTCGCGCCGGCGATGCGGTTTTCCGTCTGAATCGTGTGTCCGAGTGCCGGCGTGTTTGTGGTTCCGACGATGACAGCACCAGACGCCTCGAGGCGTTCAACGCCGATCGAGTCCGATTCGGCGACGTTTCCGACGAGCGGTTCGAGCCCGAGCGTGTGGCGGACGCCCCGCTTTCGGTTCCGAAGGTCCTTGATCGCGACGGGGACGCCACAGAGTGCTCCGGGATCCTCGTCGCGTTCGGCCGCCGCGTCTATCTCGCGGGCCCGCTCGCTCGCGCCGTCTTCGAGAACGGTGATAAACGCGTTCAGCTCCGAGTTCGCCTCGATACGCTCCAGGGACGCCTCGATGAGGTTTACGGACGAGCGGTTTCCCTCGCGAATTGCGGCCGCGAGACGGCGAACCGACGGTTCCGGTGGCGAGACCATACCGAGAGATCTCGGGGACGGAAAATAAATCCGCTGGGGACCGCCTCTAGCCCGAGGGATCGCGAACGATCCGGACGTGCGACCTCGATTCATAATCCTTAATATTCGATCGCGGTTGAGTTAATACATGACCGTCGTCAGCGTTTCGATGCCCGACTCGCTCCTGGAGCGGCTTGACGAGTTCGCCG
>CAZLHT010000024.1:0-10521 GCA_964559185.1 uncultured Natronomonas sp. | reverse complement strand
GTCGAAGACTGCGACGTGTTCGATCGAAGAGAGGGTGACCGAGAGGTGCTCTTCGGGCGTCGTCCGGACGCTCTCGATCACCAGCGCGTCGCCCTCGATGCGACAGCCGTGTTCGCTCCCCGGCGGCTGCCAGTTCACGGGCTTTTGCCCTTCGTCCGTGTGCACGAGGTGCGTTCCATCGGGTTTCAGCATGACGTGTCTGTCCCCTGGACCGAGTTCCGAGGCGGCACGTCCGTCGTACTCGACCGTACACCGACCGAAGAGTGTCACGAGCGATCCCCGATCGAGCGCGTCGGCGACGAACGATTCGGCCGCGTTGAGCGTCGGTTCCGTCCGAATCTGCGGTCCGGATCGTTCGGCCGCTTCCGTCGTCTCCTCTGTCACGGTTTCCTCTACCATGGCGGCGGGGTTAACGCTTATCGACCGATCCGGGACGTTCGCCTTCTCGGGAAGCTCCTTCAGTCGAATCCTGCCAACCACACCACCGTCCCTCGCCCCGGATCGAGCCACCGAAGCGCCCGGACGATCGCCCCGTCGTCGGGTCCGCAGACGCCCCGAACAGCCCTCGCACCCGCGAGCCATCCGTGGAGATACGCGGCGTCCGCCTCGCCGTCGTAGCCGACGAGCGCGATCGCCGATCGGTCCCCCCGACCGACGCGGTACCCCTCGAGCGCGAAGACGAGATAGGTCCGAACGGCGAACCCTTTGTCGACGAGATACAGCGCCTCGTGTTCGATCGGATCGACGTATTCGCCCAGTTCGACGAACGAGAGTCCCGTCGCGATCGGATCCGTCTCCACCGCCGTGTCGTGGGCTTCGCTCAACCGACCGCCCTCGGGGGAGAGCAGCTCGTCGGATCGATCGCGTGCCCACGCGTCGTCCGGCGATTCACCGAACGGCGTTTCGGGGGTGAGCGCTCCCGGATCGACGCCCCAGTGCGCGTAGTGAAGATCGTAGCCGTCCCTGTCGTATGCGACGAGCGTTCGGTGGCCCATACGCCGCTTGGCCCCGTAATCGGTTATAAACGTCGGCGTCGCGGGGGGAGACGGCGGTCGGCCATCGGCGTCTCAGGCGTAGCCGTCGGGTATTTCGATCTCCCGACGCGGTCCGAGGCCCTGCAGCACCTCGATCGCGGTCGTAAAGTCCGCCGCGGTGAGCTGGCCGAGGAACCGGCCGTCCTCGACGACGAGCACCCGATCGCCCCCGACGGTGCTCATCGCCACCAGCGCCTCGAAGGCGTCCGCGTCCGGGTCGACGGCGGGCGGGGCACCGTCCATCACCTCGGCGACGGTCGTTCGCTCGCGATCTTCGGGGTCGATCCGTCGGACCGAATCGAGCGTGACGACGCCGGTGACACTCCCGCGATCCATCACCGGATAGACCGTCTTCCGCTCGGCGAGGACGCGGTCGAGAAACGCCGCGACTGTCGTCTCCGGGGTGACGGTCTGGACGTCTCCCGACATCAACTCGCGAACGGTCAGGCCTCGAAGCAGGTCCCGGAGGACGGTCGTTCGCGACTCCGCGCCGGCCGCGATGTAGACGAACATCGCGACGAGTAACAGGAGCGGCGCGAACGCGAACGCCGCGACGACCGCCATCAGGACGGCCATCGCCTTGCCGACGGTCGCCGCGGTCCGGGTCGCCTCGGCGTACGGGCGGGTTCGAGCGAGCAACGCCCGGAGTACCCGACCGCCGTCCATCGGAAACGCAGGCAAGAGGTTGAATATCGCGAGCGTGAGGTTGATCACGGCAAGTGCGCCGACGACGAAGACGGCGATCGGTTGCATGGGAACGACGAAGAGCAACGCATAACAGAACGCGCCGACGAGGAGGCTCATCGCCGGCCCGGCCAACGCGACGTAGAGTTCGACGTCCCAGTCCTCGGGGAGGTTCTCCATGTGGGCCATCCCGCCAAAGATCCACAGCGTGATCGAACTGATCGTCACGTCGTATCGCCGCGCCGTCCAGGAGTGGCCGAGCTCGTGGAGCAACACGCCGACGAACAGGCCGATCGCGGTCACAATCCCGACGATCGCCGGCGTCGATCCCGACTGGATGACGGCGACGTCGATCGCCCCCGGCGAAATCCCGTTGATCAAGTCGGTGTACAGAGCGAGCTGTTCGTCCCGGCTGATGAGCCACGCCAAGACGGGGAGAAAGACGACGAGCGTGACGTTGACCCGGATCGGAATCTCGGTGATTCGACCGATCTCGAAGCTACACATGGTTTCCCGTCGTCGGCCGTCGGCAAAATACTGCGGGCTGTTCGATAGGGGAACCTACTCGCTCACTCTGGCCCCGGGCGCGTTTCGCTTGACGCCGTTGACGGCGTCCTCGGTGGCGCTTCGAGAGGAGTAGCCCTGCCCGGAGTCCGCGACGACGTTGCCGTTGCGATGTCTGAGCCGCCAGCGGAACTCGTCTGCGGCGTCCTCGTAGAGTTCGAACGCGGCCTGGCCGACGTCCAGCACGTCGGCGTCGGGGGCGTACCCCTGCACCCGCTCGATCGCCTCGTGCGCGTTCGATTTATTGCTGTATCCCTCGCCGCCGTCGGCGATGACGTTGCCGTTCTCGTGGCGGAGTCGCCACCGGTACTCGCCCGCCGAATCCTCGTACAGTTCGAATGTTGCCTTGCTCATAGTCTTTGAATCGGTGTGTCGTTCGGTTACTGCTCTTCGATGTCGGCCTCGGCGGCGTTATTTCGGACGCTTTCGACGCCCTGGCGCGCCTTCTGCCGACTGGCGTACCCCTGTCCTGAATCGGCCAGGATCTCGCCATTCTCGTGGACCAGTCGCCAGCGCCACTCGCCGCCGCGGTCGCGGTAAATCTCGAAGCCGGTCGGGTCGATCCGGAGGTAATCGGCCGACGCGGTGTGCGCACGGACGCCGGCCATCGCCCGCTCGGCGTTACCCTTCGAGGCGTAGCCCTCGCCACCGTCGGCGATGACGTTCCCGTTGTCGTGGACGAGCCGCCAGCGCCACTCCTCGGCGGCGTCCTCGTAGAGTTCGAAGGACGCTTGACTCTCGATCTCGATCGGTTCGGTCTCGGTTTCGGCTTCGACGGTTTCGGGGTCGTCGGGCTCGATGGTCACGACGCCCGCGCCGAGGGCGTTGCGGATCACGCTATGCATGCCCTGCTGGCACTTCTGCCGGCTGGCGTAGGCCTCCCCGCCGGTGGCGATGATATTGCCGTTGCGGTGTCTGAGCCGCCATCGGTGGCCGCCCCCTTTGTCCCGATAGAGTTCGAATCGGGCTTTCGACTGTCGGAGTGACTCGAGTTCGGCCGCCGCCGCGTCCGCGGCCGCCGTCGCCCCGTCGCGCTCTTCTCTCGTGGCTTCGAGGTTCGATTCGAGCGTCGAGCGTTCCCGTTGGGATCGCTCTCTGGCCATCCGTTCGCTCGCCGTTTCCGTCTCCGCTCGCGAGAGCATCGGGACGAGAACCGACGCGAGCCCGATGAGCGCCAATCCGGCGGTGTACAGGCCGATAACGCCCGAATGACCGGTGTCGACTGGCCACCCGGAGGCCGGATACACCGCGATGAACCACAGGATGGCGATCAGACAGCCGATGACGCCGATGCCGACGATCCGGGTCGCGAGTTTCCGGAGCGGGAGTCGGACGGCGACCCCGCCGAGTATCAGGGGAACGCCGATGCCGGCGAGTACGACGGCGAGCTCTCGTACCACCCAATAGGTGCCGCCCTGGGACGCCGGCGGCCTCGAGAGGGTCGCGCTGTACAGGAACAGCCCGACGCCGATGACGCTCGCCACGAGACCGAGCGCGAACAGCCAGTAGCCGTACACCTCGTCGCTCGTCGACGGTTCCGTGATCCGATCGTGATAAAACGATACCAACGCGTTCTTGTCAGTCGATCCTTGAGCCATGGTCTCACCTTCTATTTCTGGAAGGATAAACTTTCACCTTATGTGTCATATAGTTTCGATATCGCTCTACTAGCGCTCTAAAAAGCAGGTATTTGCGGTATCTATTTGAAATTTTATCGATACATCCGCTGTCAGATATACTTACATTCAACGCGATACGATGGTGGTCCGTCGCCATTACGAACGACGGCGGTTTCGATCAATCCCTTCGGACGCGGCGCTGTCGCTGGTCTGACGTCACCGATTCGAAAATGAGTCTCGGGGTTATTTCCCGCGGTTGTCGTTCGAGCGGATGCTCGGACGGGTGTGTTCGGTACCTGTCCCGCGTTTCTGCAGCCCCCGGCCGCGTCGGCCCGCGGAGGTTCGACCGCGGAAGGCGCGTCCACGCTGGCTGTCGTCGCAGATCCAGCCCAGGTCGTCGTCGTTCTCGATCGCGCCGTGCTCGGGGTCGAGCATGATGACCTCGAACCACTTCTGGGAGCCGTCCTCGCCGACCCAGTAGCTGTTCAGGACGCGGAGGTTCCGGAACTTCCGGCCGGCGCGCTCCTCGGCGATGCGCTGGAGGTTCTTCCGGCGGGTGATCTTGTTGACACCCTGCCGTTTCGAGCGTCGCCCGGCTTTGAACCGCTGTTTGCGGGCGCTGCCCTTTCGAACCGAGACGCGGGCGACGACGACGCCTTGCTTGGCCTTGTAGCCGAGCGAGCGCGCCCTATCGAGCCGCGTGGGTCGATCGATCCGTTCTATGGATCCCTGGTCGCGCCACTCCTGTTGGCGCTGCCACTGCAGTTCCGCGAGCTTTCCTTCCTTCGGCGTCTTCCACGCCTCCCGGATGTGTGAGTAGAAGCTTCGTGCCATGGTTTGATTTCACCACGGGCGTTGCATGGTTCAATTCCCGAGCGCCGCGCGGCGGCTGGGAATCACATCCCGACCTGCGTATACAGGCGCCCGCCGGTGCCCGTCGTCCAGCGAGTTGCCGGTTCTTCACGATAACCGCGGTTAAGGGCTTCGAAACGTCTCACGCGCCTCCCTCGCCACCAGCGCCCGACAGAAAGGTTAATAAACTCGGATGACGGTTATTCGGAATACATGACGCGGAGCACCGTCTCGACGCTCGCGCCCCCCGTCAGCGGCGTCTCCGTCAGCGGTATTATCGGCATCATCGGTATTATTGGGGCCTTCCAGTAGCCCCATCTCAATCCTCTTCCTCGAACGGACCGAAACGCCCGATAACTACCCACGTCGCCGTCCCGGCGACGCCCCGAAACCCACCCACACACGGATGTCAAAGCCCACGACCGCGACCGAAGAACCGACCGACGAGTCGTCCGAACGACCAGTTACGACCGGCGCTGACGCGACCATCGCCGCGCTCGAAGCCGCGAACGTCGAGCACGTATTCGGCCTCCAAGGCGGCGCGATCATGCCCGTCTACGACGCGCTGTATCACTCGGACATACAGCACGTCACGATGGCCCACGAGCAGGGCGCTTCCCACGCCGCCGACGCCTACGGGATCGTCTCTGGCGATCCGGGCGTCTGTCTGGCCACGTCCGGCCCCGGCGCGACGAACTTGGTGACGGGACTGGCCGACGCGGACATGGATTCGGACCCGGTCCTCGCGCTAACCGGGCAGGTCCCGACGGAGTTCCTCGGACGGGACGCCTTTCAGGAGGCGGATACGTCGGGCGTGACGATGCCGGTGACGAAGACGAACTACGTGAGCACCGACCCCGACACGGTCGGGGACACGGTCGGTGAGGCGTTCGCGCTCGCCAAGGAGGGGCGGCCGGGACCGACGCTGGTCGATTTACCGAAGAGCGTTACGAACGACGGGACCGATCGCGAACCGGGTGCGCCGAGATTGCCCGACGGGTTCGAGGTGCCGAACGCGGCCGACGGCGCTCGCGTCACCGAAGCTGCCGAGGCGCTCGCGAACGCCGAGCGACCGGCGATTCTCTCGGGTGGGGGCGTGATCAAAGCCGAAGCCTGGGAAGGGCTCCGGGCGTTCGCGACCGAGTACGGCATTCCGGTCGTGACCACGATGCCGGGTATCGGATCGTTCCCCGAAGATCACGAGCTCTCGATGGAGGTCGCCGGGATGCACGGCACTGGCTACGCGAACATGACACTGCAACACTGTGACGTAATGCTCGCGGTGGGAACCCGATTCGACGATCGGCTGACGGGTGGCGTGGAGACGTTCGCGCCCGACGCCGAGATTGCCCACGTCGACATCGATCCCGCGGAGATTTCGAAGATCATTCACGCCGATTACCCACTCGTGGGCGACGCGGCGACGGTCCTCGATCAGCTCTACGACGCGATGTCTCGCGCGCCCGACGCCGGCGAGTGGCGAGAGCAGTGTCGACGCTGGAAGGACGAGTACCCGCTGGAGTACTCGATGTCGGACGCCGAGCCGATCAAACCGCAGTTCCTCGTCGAGGCGATGGACGAACTGACGCCCGACGACACGGTGGTCACGACGGGCGTCGGCCAACACCAGATGTGGGCGATGCAGTACTGGACGTACCGACATCCGAGGACGTGGGTCTCCTCGCACGGGCTGGGGACGATGGGATACGGCCTCCCCGCCGCCATCGGCGCGCGCTTTGCGGCCGACGACGATCAGTCGGTCGTCTGCTTCGACGGAGACGGCTCGTTTTTGATGACCCTTCAGGGGCTCGCGGTCGCCGTCCGGGAGGAACTCGACATCACGGTCGTCGTCCTCAACAATGCCGCCGTCGGGATGGTCAGACAGTGGCAGGACGCCTTCTTCGAGGGACGTCGCATGGCCTCGGAGTATCCGTGGGTTCCCGGTTTTGACGTGATCGCCGAGGGGTTCGGCGCGCGCGGGTTCCGCATCGAGACCTACGACGAGGCCGACGAGACGCTGCGGGCCGCCCTCGAGTACGACGGGCCCTCGGTCGTCGACGCCCACGTCGATCCCGAGGAGGACGTCTATCCGATCGTCCCGAGCGGCGGCGACAACACGAAGTTCGCGATGAACGAGGCGCAACTGGAGGAACTATGAGCGGCGGAGCCGAAAGCCCCGGCCCGCACGAGCGCACCCAGCCGGCCGGCCGTCGGAACCCCGACGGAACTCGCGTGGACGCGACCGGTGACGTCTCCCGGCGGGGCGACGAACGCGTGGTGTTGTCCGCGATCGTGATAAACGAACCCGGTGTGACCGCCAAGGTGACCGGGCTGTTCGCCAGACGCCAGATCAACATCGAGCGTATCGTGGGCGAGCCGATAGGCGACGGCAAACGATCTCGTATTACCGTAGTCGTCGAGCCGCCACATCCCGGCGTCGAGCAGGTGCGCAGACAGCTCGGAAAGCTCCTCCCCGTGGTGTCGGTCGAGGAGTTCGATCTCGAGGCCGCCAAACACCTCACCGCGGCCATCGACGATCCGTCGCGATAGCCGTCCGGCGCTCGCGTTCGTCGGCACTCGCCGGGACGGTCTCCTTCGAGTTCGGGCCGTCCGATCGGCATCCGCATCGGTTCGTCCCCGACCTACACGTTCGGCTCGCTCGGAGCGGTCGACTCCGTATCGCCGATCCGCGTCGTACACCAGTGACAGAACTCCAGCTCCCGGTCTAGCGGTTTCCCGCAGTTCGGACAGGAAATTTCCCGCTCGGGGGCGGTTTCGCCGTTTCGGACTTCCGATGGGGTTTCTTGGATTTCCGCGTTGTGGGCGCGTGCGAGAACGTAGGCGTCGATGACGCTGAACCCACCGATGATCAACGTCGGCGCTATCGACCCGAGATCGGCCGAACGGAGTCCCCCGGTGGGGGAAAGCGAGGCGGGATCCACGAAGAGCGCGGTCGAAACGAAGAGGATCGCGAGCCATCCGAACGCGCGTCGCCACCGCCGGAGGTAGATGTGCCCGAGCCCGGTCGCGAGCGCCGCGAGCAACGCGGCGAGCCACGGTCGTTTCCGCGAAACCGGATGCCCCATGGAACGACAAACCGGTTTGTCAACTATATACTTTGCCTCCGTCGATGCGACCTCCCACGCTCGCGAGCGCCGATACTCCATCTCGGGACTTCCCCGGACCGAAACAATAAAGCACGCGACTCACGCTTCGATAATCACCGTGCTGGCTCTCTCGCCCGGCGTCGTCGGAGGGATACGACTATATAACCTCGAATCGTACGACGATCCGATCTCATTACTCTGCGATAACGCATCGACCACTCGGGTGGGAACCATCGGCTCCTTCATCGACCATGACTGAACGCGAGACCTCGAACGTCGTACTCATCACCATCGACTCGCTCCGTACGGACGCAATCGGGGCGTACGACGAGGAGGGACACACGCCGGTGATCGATTCGGTCGCGGAACGCGGGACCGTGTTCGAGCACGCATTCGCGAACGGTAACTGGACGCCGTTTTCGTTCCCCTCGATGCTGGCGTCGAGGCCGGTCTTCGCCGACACCGGCCGGATCGGCGTCGATGGAACGCGGACGCTCGCGGAGCGGCTCTCCGAGGCGGGCGTCACGACGGGCGGGTTCAACGCCTCGAACGGCTTTCTCACCTCCCACTGGGGATACGACGACGGGTTCGACGAGTTCGAACCGTTCGTCACCAGCGTCGGTTCGAACATCTACAGCCGCTACCTCGCGACCCACCCGACGGTCGAGGCGTGGCTCCAGTTGGCGACCTCGCCCGTTCGACGCATTCGCTCCTGGCTCCGCGGTGAGACGGACGATCGACCGTTTCTCGATACGTCCCG
The DNA here is from genome assembly GCA_964559185.1 of uncultured Natronomonas sp. GTDB lineage: Archaea > Halobacteriota > Halobacteria > Halobacteriales > Haloarculaceae > Natronomonas. Next base: position 1,901 of record CAZLHT010000024.1, on the reverse strand, counting down.
AATGTTCGACGTCGAACACGCCGCGACGTCGTTCATCGAGGACGCTTCGCCGCCGTTTTTCCTCTGGATTCACTACATGGACACGCACACGCCGTACGTCCCGGCCCCCCGGTACATCCGCGAAGTGTCCTCGAACCTGCTCGGGACCCACCGAATGATACACGCCCACACCCGGACCGGACTGGGGTGGGACGTCGGCGAGCGGACGCTTTCGGACCTTCGAACCCTCTATCGGGCCACGGTTCGGCAGGTGGACGCAAGCGTCGGCCGCCTCCTGGAGACGCTCTCCGCCGGCGGACTCGGAGATGAGACTGCCGTCATTCTGGCTGGCGATCACGGCGAGGAGTTCCAAGAGCACGGCCATCTCGCTCACTATCCGAAGCTGTACGACGAACTGATCCGGGTTCCCTTCGTCGTCGACGCCCCGGGGGCGGCCGGTCGCCGCATCGAAGAACAGGTGGCGCTGGACGCGATCCCGCCGACGGTGGCCGACCTCCTCGGCGTCGACGCGCCGACCGAGTGGCGGGGGGAGACGCTCGCGTCGACCGTTCTCGACGGCGACACCCCCGACAGGGAGCCCGTCGTCTCGGTCACCGTTCGCGGCGAGGAGGTGACGACCCAGCCGATCCCCCGATCCCTCGAGGACGGCGACCTCCTCGTGAGCGTTCGCGACCGCGATTGGACCTACATCGAAAACGTCGACGAGGGGATCGACGAGCTGTACCATCGGCCGTCCGATCCCACACAACAGACCGATCTGTCGACCGATCCGACTGAGGCGGAACGCCGCGTCATCGAGCGCTTTGGCTCGATCGCGAGAGAGCACGCGAGTCGACTTCGCGATCGGGAGGACGACGGAACGGGGCCGGCGGTCGACGACGACCTCGAACGGCACCTGGAGGCGCTCGGTTATCGATAGATGTTTCGGGCGTTCCTTCGCAACCTCCTGGGCGGCTCGCTCGCGGGTCAACTCCAGCGCTTCGTACTCGTCGGGGCCGTCTCCGCCGGAATACAGATGCTGTTGCTCTGGGCATTCGTCGAATTTGCCGGCCTGAATTACCTGCTCGGTGCGCTATTTGCGATCGAGATGACGATCGTATTCTCGTACGTTCTCAACAACGCCTGGACGTTTCGGACGATCCAACATACCGACCCCGTTTCATACCTCGTCGGATTGCTCAAGACGAACGTCGTCCGCGGGACGGCTATCCCGGTCCAACTCGCCATCCTTTTGCTGCTCGTCGAATGGGTCGAGGTCCCCTACCTGATGGCTAACGCCGTCGCCATCGGTCTCAGCGGGTTGTATCGATTCGCGTTGGACGTACGATGGACCTGGGGGACGTGATGTCGGCGAGTGCCGTCTCCCTCACCGCGTCGGTTCCGATCGAGACGCTTTCGCTTTCGTTCTCGCTCGCGGGAACCGCCGAGGGCCTCGTCGAGTCGGCCACGGGCTGGCCCGGGTTCGGCCTCGTCTTCGTGTACTCGTTTCTGATCGCGTTCGTGCTGCCCGGCCCCAGCGAAATCGTCCTCGCCGCGCCGATCGATATCGGTCTTCCCGCGTGGGCGAACCTCGCGAGCATCATGCTCGTCAGTGCGACCGGAAAGGCCGCCGGTAGCGTGTTCGCGTTCCACATCGGGCAGGAAGTCAAACGATCCGGGCCGGTCGTTCGATGGTTGCGGCGATCCCGCTGGAATATCCTCGGGTGGTCCGAAACGCGCTCCGTCCAACTCGCACAGCGGTACGGGTACGGCGGTCTCGCGATCGCCCTCTCCGTCCCGTTCTTCCCGGATACGATCTCGATCTACGCGTTCGCCGTGCTCGAACGCGACTACGCCCGATTTGCCATCGCGACGTTTCTCGGGAGTCTCGGACGGCTCGTCGTCACGCTCGGCCTCGTGGG